>JAFYMU010000238.1 GCA_017548245.1 Kiritimatiellia bacterium
CGGTGAGCGATGAAGAGGCGATTTTGTGGTTGAAGGGCGCAATCGAAGCCCTTTGCGCACGCCTCCATGCACCGCGTTTTGGTTTTTACCCAGTGGCACACCCGGCCTTTGCGAAGGGTTATGCCGTTGAAATTTGTATCGGTAAGAAGCGTGTCGGCTTGATGGGTGCGGCGAGCAGCGCCGTGCGTCACCGTTACCGCTTGAACACGCCGTTGGTCGTGGCGGAATTGGACTTGGACCAGTTGACGAAGGGCTTGGATGCGTTGCCGCGTTTGAAGCCGGTGCCGCAGTTCCCCGCCAGCCGTAAGGACATCGCCTTCATTGCGCCGGATACCTTGGCACATGAAACGGTGGTGAAGACTATCCGCAAGGCCGCCCCCGCGGAATTGACCGATATCACACTCTTTGATATCTTTACATCGAAAGCAATTGGCGCAGGAAAGCGTTCTATGGGTTACTCGCTCGAATTCCGTTCGGCCGAACGTACCTTGCGTGACACTGAAGTCAATGCGGCTTTCGCGGCAATCGTTGAGGCTCTGAAGAAGAATCTCGGCGTTGAAGTGCGCGAAAGTTAATCCCTTTGCGCCGTAAGGCGCGCCGAAAGTGGGCCCTGTCCTAAACGCGAATTGGCTGATAGATTCTCTGGCCTACATGTTTTTAGGATGGAATCCAAAGATTGCTGGCAGGCATGCGCACGCGTACCGGAAGGCAGTTGGCGGGGCCGTCACCTGAAAGTTCAGGGCTTCCAGAGACGGAAGCACTACGTCTGGACGGGGCTTTTTAACCGAGGTTGTCGCGAAAGCGGGAACTGATAAAGAGAAAGACATGGCAATGTTGAAGCGAGTTGTACTGAGTTTTGCATTGATGTGTGCCGCAAGTGCCTTCGCAACGGAAGGCGTTTCCGACGTGGCAACCCAGTTGTTTGGTTCGGAAGAAGCAGGCAAGCGCGTCAGCGATGGCGTCGTCTTCATTGATGGTGAATACATCCGCGGACCCTATTCGGTGACGCGTGAAGGCAATGTGATTTTGGTGAATGGCCGCATCGCAAGTCGTTTCAAGGTGGAAGCGCGCGCTGCTCAAGAGGCTGCCGACCGTGCCGCATCCACGACTGCAGATCCTGGCATTGGTGAAAACGGTAATGAAGACCGCGTGTCGGACGAAGATGGCGCCGCAATCGGTAGCGATCCTACGCCAGAATTGCCCGATGCGCCCGCAAAGGCTACGGCTTCGTCGAAGACCTCGGCGATTGACGCCAAGTTGGCAAAGTCGGGCAAGGGCGGCAGCATTGAAGAACGTTTGGCGGCCAAGAATAAGGCGAAGAACTTGAAGGCAGAGTCCGCAACGGGTTCGTTCAACAAGGAAGCGAGCGGTGGTGATCCGATGGCCCTCTTCGAAGAAGCCGATTACACCTACACGCCGCCCTCTAAGCCGGAACCCAAGGCTGTGCCTTATGTGCGTCCCGCTGCGCAGAAGTCGATGACCGAACGTATGGCTGAATCGCGCAAGAAGGATGAAGAAGCCGCCAAGAAGGCGATGGCTGTGGCCGCTGATGAACCCGAAACAACGGAAGAAGAAGGCAGCGATATCGTGGCGGTGGAAGATTTCTCTGAGTTGACCGAAGAAGAGATTGACGCCTACATCAAGAAGTTTAAGGCGCGTCGCGCTCAGATTGAAAAGACGCTCGCTGCGGATGGCATGGTGATGTTGACCTCGGCCTCCTCGGGTATGAAGGAAGTTAAGCGTTCGACGATGTGGCGCTTTGTGCAGCAGTTGGAAGAACTCTGTGCCGCCAACAACGCATCGAAGTTGCAGAGTAAGTGGGGCAAGGAATTGCCGCGCGCCTACTTGCAGCGCATCTACGACAATCGTACCGAGAATATCAAGAATATGAAGACGCTGATCTTGCGCGTGAAGCGTGAAGAAAAGGCGGCTAAGGCGAAGCAGAAGAGTCGTCTCTAATCGGCAGTGAAGCGCGGATACACCATGGAAAACCAATCGCTTTCCTTGACGTTGCCGCCTGTGCTGAATCAAAGCACCGTCCCGAAGTTGATTCGGAACGGTGCTTTTTCGTCTCTTACCCCTGGCGCGATCGTGTGCGTGGAGGCTTCGGCACTGCGCCAATGCGATGGGGCAGGGGTGGCGTTTTTGTGGACGTTGCAAGAACACGTGACGGCGTTGGGCGGTTCAATCGTGTGGCAATCGCTTCCAGAGGGCGTAGAACGGCAATTAGAGGCCTATAGACGCGCTTGCGAGGTTGCGGAGGGGGATTGTGAGGCTCAGGGTGTAAAAACGCCGAAAATGGGCGCGATTACGGCTTTGGGGCGCTGGACCTGTGAAGGGGTTGCGACGTGGGGTGCGGCGATTGCCTTCTTGGGTGAGGTCGTCTTTCGGTTGCCGTTAATCTTTACCCGTCACTTCCGTGTGGGCGATATGCTGGCGGCCTTCGTGCGTTGCGGGGCAGAGGCGGTGCCTGTGGTGGGGTTGATTGGCTTCTTGTTGGGGTTGATTTTGGCCTTCCAGTCGGCGGTACCATTGCAGATGTTCGGTGCCGAAGGCTTTGTGGGCGGTTTGGTGGGGATTGCGTTGGTGCGCGAACTCGGCTTGATTATGACTGCGATTTTAATGGCGGGCCGCACGGCATCGTCCTTTGCGGCCGAGTTGGGCACGATGAAGGTCAACGAAGAGATAGACGCGCTTGAAACGATGGGTGTGGCGCCTGTGCGCTTTTTGGTGTTGCCGCGCGTGGTAGCCGGAACGCTTGCCTTGCCCTTACTTGCGCTCTTTGCAACAGCCGCGGGCCTTGTGGGCGGTTGGCTTGTGATGCATCTTTTGGGTTTTTCGGTCTCCTATTTCGTTGACCAACTGCAAGCCTTCGTCTCGCTCAAGGATTTGATTGGCAGCGAATGCAAGGCGATTGTCTTTGGTTTTACGGTCTCCACGGTGGGCTGTTGGTTTGGCTTAAAGGCTGGACGCGATGCCGGCGCGGTGGGTTCGGCCACGACCTCTGCCGTGGTGACGGGCATTGTGCTGCTCGCCACGTTGGAAGGCCTCTTCTCGGTCATCTTTTACGCGATGGGATGGTAAACGGAATGGACGCGCAAGATGCCACAACCTTCGCGATTGAATGCGAACACGTTGCCTCGGGTTATCACGGCAACGTCCTGATGCGCGACATCAATCTCACCATTCGTAAGGGCGAGATCGTCTTCCTTTTGGGCGGATCGGGTTGCGGCAAGACCACCTTACTCAAACACATTATCGGCCAA
>JAFYMU010000239.1 GCA_017548245.1 Kiritimatiellia bacterium
AAAGGACTTATTTTGGGGGTGTGGCGAGATACAAACGACGGGATTGCATCCCGCATATGCGCCCATGGCGAAGCCACTGGGAATACCCTGCCAGTGGCGACAAACGACGGGATTGCATCCCGCATATGCGCCCATGGCGAAGCCACTGGAAATACCCTGCTCGCGGTTGAATTAAGTTTTAATCGTAACCTCATTCAACGGATTGCAAGATGGCTTGGGTTAAGGCACCGGGACGAAGGAGTTTGAGGTGGTTTTCGGCATCAATTTGGATAACCGTGGAGGCTTCGGCGGCTTGGATGGTGCCTCCATCAATAATCATATCGACGGCGTTCACAATGGATTCTGGGATATCGCTGAGGGCGACTGCGGGTGGTTCGCCACTGATATTGACGCTGGTTGCGCGGAGTGCGCCTCCACAGGCGGTGAGCAATTCTTGCAACGGGGCGTCTTGGGGAACGCGATAGCCCTCGGTTCGTCCATCGGTCGTATTGAGTACGGCGGTTAAGGCACCGGGCCAAAAGCGGGCAATCGTTTCTGACGTGGGGGTTCGCACGGCACCATCTGCCCAAACGGCATCCACGGAGGCCATTAATAATTGAAAGGGTTTGTCGCGATCGCGTTGTTTCATCTCGCGGATGCGATTGAGGGCATCGGGGAATTGGGGATGGCAAACCAGGCCGTAGACGGTGTCGGTGGGAACAATGGCCACCCCACCCTGCTTTAAGCGCGTGGCGAGTTGGGCCAAGGTTTGTTTTGAGTAAGTGCAGATCGGTGTCACGTTTGTGGGCTTTCGTCTCATATGGGGTTCGCGAATAGTATAGCGCGATTTCGGGGAAAGCGCATTTATTATTTTTACTTTAGGAATGGCGACTTTTCGCTTTTCTGTCTTAAAATCAATTATCCTATTGACAATCAAGGAGTTAAACCGATTTTCTAGATTTTTGCAACGGCGCAGATGAAAGGTTTTTCTTGTAAAAAGTGTAGAATTTTGCTATATAATATAAGGAAAGCGATTTAACAAGGAGCTTCCCATGATGAATGAGTATTTGACACGTTTTATGGATCAATTTCCCTTTGAAGGTTTGACCTATGACGATGTGACGCTCGTCACGCAGTATGCTGATTTTCTTCCCGATGAAACCTCTCTCAAGACCCGTTTGACGAGCCGTATTGAGATGAATATCCCGTTCGTCTCCGCAGCAATGGATACGGTGACGGAGGCCCCCATGGCCATCGCAATGGCATTGGCTGGTGGTATTGGTGTGATTCACAAGAACCTCACCGAAGAAGAACAAGCGGCTCAGGTGGCTCGTGTTAAGCACTATTTAAATGGTTTAATTGAACGCCCGATTTGCTTCCACGCGAATGAAGACGTGAGCTACTTGCTCTCTGAAAAGCGTCGTCGCGGTTTGAAGTTCGGCGGTTTCCCCATTTTGGACGACCAGGATCGTTTGGTCGGCATGGTGGCTAGCTCGGATATCCGTTATTGCAATCGCGCAACGGATAAGCTCGCCGACATCATGACGAAGGCTACGGTCACCGCAACGCCCGGCACCTCTCTTGAAGAGGCTTACAAGATCATGCGCGAACACAAGATCGGTAAGTTGCCGTTGGTGGACAAGGATGGTAAGTTGGCTGGCCTCTACTCCTTCACGGACGTGCAGCAGTTGATTGAGAACAAGCATCCTGCTTACAACCGTGATGCCAAGCACCGTTTGCGCGTTTCGGCTTCGGTCTCGGGTGGTTCGGGCGATTACCAGCGTATGGAACGTTTGGCCGCTGAAGAAGTGGACGTCGTGGTGGTGGACTCTGCCCATGGTCACACCAAGGGTATCATCGACATGGTGAAGTGGATTGTTAAGAACTATCCCGAAATTGACGTCATCGCCGGTAACATTGCGACCTCGGAAGCTGCTATCGCGTTGCGCGATGCGGGTGCACACGCTGTCAAGGTCGGTATCGGTCCGGGCTCCATCTGCACCACGCGTGTGGTCTGCGGCGTTGGTATCCCTCAGTTGACGGCCATCTACAATGCGCGCAAGGCATTGCAGGGTTCGATCCCCGTCATTGGCGACGGTGGTATCAAGCTTTCGGGCGACGTGCCGAAGGCCATCGTGGCAGGTGCCGACAGCGTGATGTTGGGTTCCGTGTTGGCAGGTACCGAAGAATCGCCCGGCGAAAAGATTATCAGCGGTGGCCGTCAGTACGTGGCCTATCGCGGCATGGGTTCGCTCGGTGCGCTTAAGAACGGTAAGGGTTCGCGCGCTCGTTACTTCCAGGACAACGAAGCGGAAGACGATTTGGTGCCTCAGGGTATCGAAGGTATGGTCCCCTACTCGGGTCCTGCCCATCGCATCATGACGCAGTTCTGCGGTGGCTTGAGCGCTTCGCTCGGTTACTGCGGTTGCCGCACGATTGCCGAACTCCAGGAAAAGGGCAAGTTCTACCGCGTGACCGCCAATGGTGTGCGTGAGGCTCACCCGCACGACATCACCATCACGAAGGAAGCCCCGAACTATCGCACCTAAGCTTCCTTAAAAAAACAGGTCTGGGGTGCACGCGCCCCAGACTGTCGTTTTTTCTTCCACCCCGTTTTCCATAAGGCTTTTTTCATGTCCGAGCAACCATTATCCCTCGAAGAAGCAGCAGCCCGCATCAAGGTGAAGGCGCCTATTGCCCCCATCGTTCAACCGCAAGCGGAGACGCCGATTCTTGAAGTGAATGATTTGAACACGTGGTTCCCGATTAAGAAGGGTATCTTTGCACGTACGGCTGGCTATGTAAAGGCCGTGAATGGCGTGACCTTCTCGATGAAGGCGGGTGAAACCCTCGGCGTGGTGGGCGAATCGGGTTGCGGTAAGAGTACCCTTTCGCGTACCATTCTCCGTTTGGAAAAGGCGCACAGCGGTTCGGTCCGTTTCATGGGCAAGGATGTCTTTGCGATGAAGGGTCCCGAACTCCAGCAGTACCGTCGCGACATGCAGGTGGTCTTCCAGGATCCGCATGCAACGTTGAACCCGCGTCACTCGATTTTGGACATCTTGACCGAAGGCCTCTTGGTGCACGGTATGATTAAGCCGAACGAAGCACAGGACAAGGCCGCCGAACTCTTGATGGACGTGGGCTTGCAGCCTGATGCTATGCACCGTTATCCGCACGCCTTCTCCGGTGGTCAGCGTCAGCGTATCTGCATTGCACGTGCAATTGCGTTGAAGCCCAAGATGATTATTTGCGACGAAGCCGTTTCGGCACTTGACCTTTCGATTCGCGCGCAGGTCTTGAACCTCTTGATGGAACTCAAGGATAAGTACAGCTTGGCCTACCTCTTCATCACCCACGATATCGGTGTGGTTGAACACATCGCTGACAACATCATCGTGATGTACAAGGGTGAAATTGTCGAACGTGGCCCTGCGACTGACGTCCTCTTAAACCCGCAAGAAGCGTACACGCAACGTTTAATTTCGGCAGTGCCGCGAATCGGTTAAACCGCTTTATTCGAAGACCCGTTTTTAGGCGGGTCTTTTTTCGCTCTCCTCACCATGCAACATCGCGTTGTTCTTACGATTGATCTCAAACAGCTGGGTGAAAACTACCAAGCCGTTTGTGGCATTGTTGCGCCCAGTGACGTAATGCCCGTGCTCAAGGCCAATGCCTATGGTTTGGGCGTGGCCCCTATTGCCCAAGCGCTCGTAGCGGCAGGTGCCTCACGCATTGCGGTGGCCGAACCCTTTGAAGCGCTGCAACTCGTGAACCTCAACGTTCCTGTTCAAATCCTCAGTGGCATTTTGCCTGACGAGATTGACGAGATGGTAGCGCACGGGATTGTGTTGCCGGTGGTGTCCTTTGAGAGCGCACAACAACTCTCTGCGGCGGCCTGTGCCCAACAGACCACCGCCAAGGTGCACATCAAACTTGACACCGGCATGGGACGCGCGGGCATCCATTGGACAGAAGCTGAAACCGTGCTCGCCCAGATGGCAACCTTGCCCGGGCTTGAATTTGAAGGTATCTTCACCCATTTCCCCTTGGCTTACGAACAGGGTTCGGACTTTACCGACATCCAAGTGAAGCGTTTTTGCACGATTTTGGCAACTGCTGAAAGCCTGGGTTACCACTTTAAATATATCCACGCGGCCAATTCGGACGCCATCAACAATGCCTTGATTACCTGCCAAGCACCGTTCAATTTGGTGCGTTGTGGCATTAACCTCCATGGCGCCTTTGATGCGGCAGGATCGCTGCGTGTACCGTTGAAGCCCGTGCTTCAGATGACGACCCGTTTGGCCCAGGTGCGCACCCTCCCCGCAGGAACGCCGATAGGCTATGGGCACACCTTTAAGACCCAAGCGCCGATGCGCGTGGGAACGGTTTGTGCGGGCTATGCCGATGGTTTGCCGTTGGCCCTTTCCAATCGTGGCACGGTGATTATTCGCGGTGTGGAAGTGCCGATTATTGGGCGTATTTCGATGGACTACCTGACGGTTTGCTTGGACACTGTGCCCGAAGCGACCACAGGCGATTGTGTGACGTTGTTGGGACGTGATGGTGACGCGGAGACTCAAGTCGATACATGGGCCAAACTCAAGGGCACCCATGCCTACGACATTATTTGTTCGATTGGGTCGCGCGTCGAACGCCGTTGCGTCTAAGTTTTACCACTGAATGGGTGTGCGACCGTGGGCCACAAGATAATTGTTGGCCGCGGAGAAGTGACGACAGCCGAAGAACCCATTCCACGCAGAGAGCGGAGAAGGATGGGCGGCGGTAAGCACGAGATGTTTGGATTCGTCAATCAACGCCCGTTTCGCCTTGGCTTTAGCTCCCCACAAGAGGAAGACCACGTGCTGTTGTTTTTCGGCAACGGCGCGAATGACGGCGTCGGTAAAGGCCTCCCACCCCTTGCCTGCGTGCGACAACGGTGCACCGGCACGAACGGTCAGAATGGCATTTAATAAGAGAACGCCCTGACGCGCCCACGGGGTTAAGTCGCCCCCTTGGATATGCGATTCGCCAACATCAGTTTTGATTTCGGTGAGCATATTGCGCAAGGATGGCGGCGGCGCAACGGGATGTTGAACGGAAAAGGCCAAGCCATGGGCGTGACCCGGCGTGGGATAAGGGTCTTGGCCCAAGATGACGACACGCGTTTCGGCCAAAGAACACAATTGGAGCGCCGAATAGATGGTGTCTTGGGGCGGCAAAACGTGTTCGGTAGCGTAAATCGTCTTTACAAAGGCTTGCAAGTCCGCAAATTCAGGTTTCGCGATGAAGTCCGCGAGTGCCTCACGCCAATCCGTTTTCATCACACTGTTGTTTGTATTCGGGGTTCTTGATTTCAAAGGGCGAACGCAAGGCCTCTTTGAGGTCAAAGACATTGTCAAAGTCTTCCAAAGAATCCTCTTCGGTCTTTCCAAAGCAACCGACAGCGATGAGATTGTAGACGAGATGGCCAATGTCAATCGTGGCGTGGATGTTTAGATCGGCGGCGATATCATAGGCAAAGGGGCCAAACTCCTCGAGCATGTAATCACGAAAGCCCTCGGCAAGTTGTTGGCCAGAGACGTG
>JAFYMU010000240.1 GCA_017548245.1 Kiritimatiellia bacterium
GGTTCGCAACCGGCATTCACAAAGATCTGCTCTAAGGTTTCGCCATCAATCGTGAGTGTCGTTAAGGCGCGCATCACTTCGCAGGTGGCGGGCACGAGGCAGGTGCGAATCTTGACCTTCTTGCCCTTGAGAACCTTGGCGGCCCAGAGGAAGTCTTCGGTCTTACCACCGGTGCAAGAACCGATATAAACCTGGTCCACGGCGACATCGCGGCAATCTGCGGCAGCAGCGTAGTTGCCCGGCAAGTGGGGTTTGGCAACGCAGGGAACGAAGGTGGAGACGTCGTAGGTGTAGGTGGCCAAGACGGGCGCATCGGGATCGCCTTCGATGACCTCGATATCTTGTTCGCCCGAATGCTGACGCACGTATTCCAAGGCCTTTTCATCGGGCGGCATGATGCCACTCTTGGCGCCGGCTTCAATGGCCATGTTGCAGATGGTCATGCGCTCTTCAATGCTCATGGCATCAATGGCTTCACCGCGGAATTCCATAGCGCAGTAGGTCGCGCCGTCCACGCCGATGTCACCGATAATGCGCAAAATCACGTCCTTAGCCGTCACGTAAGGGGGCAACTTGCCGTTCAAGATGAAACGCAAGGTGTGCGGCACCTTCACCAAGAGCTTGCCCGTGCCCAACACAAACCCAGCGTCCGTGTTGCCGATGCCGGTGGCAAAGGCGCCCAATGCACCGTGGGTGCAGGTGTGCGAGTCAGTGCCAAAAATCACCTGGCCGGGTTTCACGTGACCCTTTTCAGGCAGCCCCACGTGGCAAACGCCCACGTAGCTCGACGTGCCGGGGTCGTAGAAGTAGGGGAGACCTTGTTCTTTCACAAATTGACGATCGATGTCGATGTTGCGGTGGGCCTTCTCATCCTTGGTGTGGATGTAGTGGTCAGGCATAATGACAACGCCTTCCTTGGAGAAGACCTTGGCATCCTTGCCGAATTCGCGATGGAAGACACCGATGGTACCGGGGCCGCAAACGTCATGGGTCAACAAAATATCTGCGTTCACCCAAATGGATTCACCAGGGACAACGTGCGACTTACCTGCGGCACGGGCGAGAATCTTTTCAGTAATGGTCATCATAATCTGTATTGATTCGTGCTCAAATTGAGCGAGGTTATCTTAAAACAACGGCTTCATCGGAAAATGAAGCCGTTGTGAACAAAGGGGAAAGGATTAGTTTTGACGAGCCGAGTGCAAGCGCTGCATACGTTCGCCAATGTCCATGAAGCCGATGTCGGCGGCATACACGTCCTTGTAGAAGCCGAGGGCCTTTTCGATGTCGCCTGCTTCTTCTGCAATGACACCCAAGGTGTAGACCACGCGCTTCTTGAGGTCGTCCATCACGTTTAACTGGCTCTTGGCGGCGTCCAACTGCATGACGGCCAAGTCGCCTTGGCCCTTAGCCTTGAAGCAGCAAGCCAAGTAGTAGAGGGCTTCGAGACGGTGCTTCGGGCTCTTCTGGGCCAACTGGAACTGCTGCATGGCTTCGTCAAAGTACTCGTTTTCAAAGTACATCACGCCGAGGTCATAACGCAAGCCGAGGTCGTTCGGGTAGCTTTCCACGCGACGGCAGAGGTCGTCAAAGGCGAACTGAGCCTTTTCAACTTCCAAATTGTAAGCATCGTCTTCCTTGCCCTGAGCACGGAGGGCTTCAATCTGCGCTTCGTAAGCCTTGATCTTCGTGTCAGACCAGTTGCGGTCGAGTTCGGGGTCGGAGGGGTTCACCTTGCGGGCGGCATCAAGGGTTTCCAACGCCTCTTCAAAGCGCTTGTTCTGGAGGTAGATACGAGCCAAAGCGCGATAGTAGTTGATGTTCTTGGGTTCCTTGGCAATCTTTTCCTTGGCATCAATGATGGCCGATTCAGCGTCATCACCCACCACGATTGCCTTGGCATCACGGTCCAACTTTGCAGCCAATTCCTTGTCGCGGATCAAGTTCTGGAAGCCGCCCTTCTTACCAGCGTTTTCTTCCCAACCGCCAGCCGCCATCGTGTTCTTGGCCATAGCATCCTTCAACTTGCGCTGGATGTTCAAGTCAGAGGGTGCCTTTGCAGAGGCATTGCGGTAGCATTCGCAAGCGCGGTCATAGACGCCAGTCTGCATGTAGGTGTCGCCGAGGCGTAACATCAATGCCATGTCATCGGGGCAAGCCGCAGCCAAGGTTTCCATCGCCGAGAGCAAGGCTTCCGGGTGGTTCGTGCGCTGGGCCACATCAAAGTAAAATTCGTTCAACTTTGCGGAGATCGGATTGACATCCATGATCTCTTCAGCCATCTCCATGGCCGCTTCCAACTGGTTCTGCTTGATGAGCTTCTGCACGTTGCCCATCTTCATCTGAGCCGAGAATTCTGCCATCTTCAGACCCAAGCCGCCCTTCTTTTCGTTGCGGAAGACGCGGATACGGGTCTCGTGGAACTGACGACGTGCGTTCTCTTCATGCGGTGCAAGAGAAAGCGCCTGACGGCACAACTGAAGCGCGATATCTAAACTGCCACGTTCCGCGGCCTTCGTTGCCTTATCCAAAAACTGCTGCGCCTTGAGCTTGCGCTGTAAATCCGCCATAGTCGACATAATGTAGAGTTCCTCTCCGATGATTCAAAATTACTTCTAATAGGATACTATAAAGAGAAGAAAAACTCAAGAAATAAGGCGCGGAAAAGTGAAAAACTTTGTAGACCTGTACTTTAACCCCTGTTGACGCGACGCGCCAACGGCAAAACCTGCTTCGCTCGGATATCGCAAAAAGCACTCAATGGCGCTTAATTGGTCTCTTTGATGACCTCAAAATAGGGCTTTCAAAAGCAGTGGAATTGGGGGTTGAAAAGCACTGCTTTTGCTCGTCAAAAGCACTGCAATTGATGGTCAAAAGCAGTGCTTTTGCAGGGCCAATTCCACTGCTTTTCAGGCACATGAATTGAGCCTCAATTGGGGGGGGGCAATCGAGGCTCGA
>JAFYMU010000241.1 GCA_017548245.1 Kiritimatiellia bacterium
CCATCACCCAGTTGGACGCGAGCTTACCATTGCCGCAACGCTTTGCCGTGGCTTCAAAGAAGTCAGCGAGCGCACGATCTGCCGACAAAACACCGGCGTCATATTCGGGGATGCCATACTCTGCAATCATGCGTTCGCGACGCTTAGCAGGCGCTTCGGGCAACTGTGCAGCCCACGCCGCAACCTGTTCGGCAGAGAGGGCAATCGGCATCAAATCGGGTTCGGGGAAATAACGATAATCGTCCGAGTTTTCCTTAGAACGCATCACCGTGGTTTCACCTGCTTCAGTATCCCAACGGCGCGTCTCCTGACGCAAGGCGATCCCTGCATCGCAAGCCGCCTTTTGGCGTTCGATTTCATAGAGCAGTGCCGCATGAATACCGCTGAAGGTGTTCATGTTCTTAATCTCAATCTTAGTGCCATAGGCCTGCTGACCCTTGGGGCGAATCGAGATATTCACGTCCGAACGCATATTGCCTTCTTCAAGGTTGCACTCCGAGACGCCGGCATAAATCATCATTTCGCGCAATGCCGTCAAGTAGGCGATGGCTTCGTCGGCCGAACGCATATCGGGTTCGGAGACGATTTCCATCAACGGCGTGCCCGCGCGATTGAAGTCCACGCCCGAGCAACCCGCACGGTGCGTCAACTTACCCACGTCTTCTTCCAAGTGGATGTGGTGGATACGCACGGTCTTCTTTTCGCCATCCATGCCCACGATTTCCACGCCGCCACCCAAACAAAGCGGGTAGTCCAACTGCGTGATCTGGTAGTTCTTGGAGGAGTCCGGATAAAAGTAGTTCTTACGGTCAAACTTGGCGTAGTCGGCAATCTTGCAGCCCAACATCAAACCCGCCATCACCGTGTAACGAATCGCCTCTTCATTCATCGAGGGCAACGCACCGGGATAACCCAAGCAGACCGGGCACACATGGGCATTCGGACTGGCACCAAAGGCCGTGCTGCAACCGCAAAACATCTTCGTGGTAGTCTTCAACTGGACGTGCGTTTCAAGTCCGATGACAACTTCGTATTCCATTCTTATTGCCTCCTTCAGGCGCGGGGAAGTTCAAGGGCTTTGGCGGCTTTAAAGAGCGTCATCTCGCCAAAGTTAGGAGCGATCAACTGCACACCCACCGGCTTACCAGCCTTGGTGGTACCTGCCGGGATGGCAATCGCGCAGCAACCCGCGAGGTTCACGCCCACCGTGAGCACGTCGGAGAGATAGTTGCGGATGGGATCGTCCTGATAGACGCCCAACGGCCAAGCGGGTTCGGGCGTCACCGGCGTCAACAACGCATCGCATTCGGCGAAGGCCTGATCAAAGTCACGACGGATCAACGTACGCACCTTCTGTGCGCGATTGTAGTAAGCGTCATAGTAACCGCTCGACAAGACGAAGGTGCCGAGCAACACGCGACGCTTCACTTCGGCGCCAAAACCCTCTGCACGCGTGCGCTTGTACTGTTCGATCACATCATCGCACGGCACGCGCTGACCGTAACGCACGCCATCAAAGCGCGCCAAGTTCGCCGAGATTTCGGCCGTCATACAAATGTAATAGGTCGGGATGCCATACTGCGAGTGCGGCAACGAAACCGTCTTCAACGTGCCACCAAGGGCCACCACGCGCGCCTTCGCATCTTCCGTGAAGGCACGCACTTCTTCGTCCAAACCTTCACCGTAGTATTCTTCAGGGATACCGAAGACCATGCCCTTCAACGGCTGTTCGGGATCTGCCCCCTGCCATGCCGTCGTGTAATCCGGCACCGCTTCATCCAAGCTCGTTGCATCCATCGGATCACGGCCCGAAATGACGTTCATCAAGAGGGCGGCATCTTCCACCGTCTTGGTCATCGGGCCCACCTGGTCCAACGACGAGGCGCACGCCACAATGCCATAACGCGACACGCGGCCATAGGTCGGCTTCACACCCACAATGCCGCAGTGCGAAGCGGGCTGACGAATCGAGCCACCCGTATCCGAACCCAATGCGCAGATGGCCAAATCGCCACCCACTGCCGCCGCGCTACCACCCGACGAACCGCCAGGGATGCACCCGCGTGCCACCGGGTTTTCCGTCGGACCAAAGCCCGAGGTCTGCGTGGTCGAACCCAATGCGAATTCGTCCATATTCGTGCGACCCAAGAAGACCGCACCCGCAGCGCGCAACTTCGCAATCACCGTTGCGTCATAAGGGGCCACATAGCCTTCCAAAATGCGCGACGAGGCCGTGCAGGGTTGGCCAATCACATTCATATTGTCCTTGATGGCAATCGGCACACCGAGCAAGGGCAACTCCTCCCCTGCCGCACGACGACGATCACATTCCGCAGCCTGCGCCAACGCGCCTGCCGCATCAATCGTCACATAGGCGTGAATATCGGCCTGAGAGGCCTCCATCACGTCAATCAAAGCCTGCGTCAAAGCCACGGAGGTAAAGGTTCCCTCGCGCAAACCCTTGAGCGCTTCAGTAATTGTCAGCTTATGCAATTCCATACAAAAACTCCTCACTCCACGATACGCGGCATACGGATTTCATCTTCAATGCGCGCCGGAGCATTTTCCATTGCGGCCTCGGTTGCCAAACCTTCAACAGGCGTATCGGCTCGGAAAATATTATTCACCTGGTGACCATGCAAGGTGGCCTTTTCGTCAGCCACGTCCAAACCCGCAATGCGGTCGACGTAAGCCACAATCGTTTCCAACTGGCTGCCAAACGTTGCACGTTCGTCATCCGTCAATTCTAATCGCGCCAAATGCGCCACACGGTCAATATCAAATCCCGCCATAATCTACTCCTTGAAAGCGAAAGTATAACAAATTCAAATTACTTCTTGGGTGGCTCTTTGTGGAAGATGAGTTGCAAACCATTCCAAGCGTTATGGAAAAAGACGTAAAAAGCTGGCCCCAATGCCGCAAAGGGCGCATCACAGGCAAAGGCCAAATAGGTGGTGTACGAGGTGTTCTTCTGCCCCAAGAGTTGCGAACACTCACGCAGATGCTTCGGATAACCCAAGAGCGCCCCAAGGGCAAACATCACAATGCAAAGCGCAATATCAATCGCAATCACCCACCAAATATCCGACGTGGGGAAGGTTGCCGTATGCGTTTCAAGCGAACGCGCCGCCGAGGAGGCAATAATCGCCACCAAGCCCACCCAGACATAGAGCGTTGAGGGCGTTAGCTTTTGCCCCCACTGACGCGCACGGTCGCCGAACTTACGGCGCAGCACAATCGCAATGACCATCGGAAGCAAGGTCACAAAGAAGACGCGCCCCAAGATCAACCCCGCAGGCTGTTCGCCCAACCATTGAGCGGCCTGCCAAAGCTGTTCCCACCAAGCCCCTGCCAATTCAGGCAAGGCGCCCCAGACAGGACGATGCAACACCGGGGGAATCAAGAGCGGTAAGGCCGCACTCATGCAGAG
>JAFYMU010000242.1 GCA_017548245.1 Kiritimatiellia bacterium
ACTCGGATACGTGCACCGCGATTCAGTGTGGTGAGCGGGTGATGATTTGCAAACATGACGCGTATGCTCAAACGGTGCGCTTGGAAGGTCGGGTGGAGTCTATTTTGGCCCCGTTCTCGCCAGAGGCGAAGGCGTTACAAGCCTTTACAACAGGGGGCTTGATGGTGACTGATGGCGCGGGCGAACGGGTTTTTGTAGCGTGGAGCGACCGCATGGATGTGGTTCGGAGGTGAGGTGTGAAGAAACGGCATGTGAATCATCCCCTAAAGCAACCCAAACGCGCACCCGAGGTGGATCCGGAGCAGGCGTATAGGGAATATATGGGGGCGAAGATTCAGTCGTTTTATCAGACACTTGATAAAGCGGATGAAGATTTGACATTTGATGATTTAGAGTTGCTCGCGCGTCGATTAGTTTTATTTGAGGAGGTGTCTATAAAGGATTATGCATTAAGGTTGATTCGGTGGTGTGCAAAGTATCCCGAACGATTGGACTTTGATTTAGCCGCATGTTGTGATTTTATTCAGGTTTTGCAATTTCATTTCTGTGATCACGATGGGCCGTATGAACCTTTTAAGGCTATTTACACAAAAGAAGAGGCATGGGAAATTGCTAATTGGATTTATACGGTTGTTATTGCATTGAGTGAAGGTGGATATGTGGCATTAAAAGATAATGAATCGAAGAGAATCATGAGAGGGTTGGAATTTTGGTCTGACTTTGGAGAATTTACCCCTTGACGAGGTGTTGTTAAACGCTCCTTTACGCCCCACACTTATGCACGAAGTTTCATTATTTTTACTTTTTTGAAAAAAAGGCTTGCATTTGAATTTTGTGTTTGGCATAATATGTCGCGTTTTACGTTTATTGCCTCATTGTGTAACGGTAGCACAACTGACTCTGGATCAGTTTGTCAAGGTTCGAATCCTTGTGAGGCAACCATTAAAGAAGAAGTCTGTAGAGCGCGTCTCTGCGGGCTTTTTTTGTTTTCGGGAAGGCATGCGAATCATGATCGAAAGTCTCTTGGATATTTTGCGTTCTAATGCAAAGGAATCGCCTGAGAATATGGCACGTCTGCTGGGTGTAGATGTGGCAGAGGTGGAGTCTACCATCGCGCGCTTGGAAGATGAGGGCGTGATTCGTGGTTGGCAGGCGATTATCAACGAAGATCTCGTCCCGCATGATTCGGTGACGGCGGTGATTGAGGTGCGCGTGACGCCTGAAAAGGATGGCGGCTTTAATCGTATCGCTGAAGAGGTGAGCCGTTTTGAAGAGACGGAAGCGGTTTACTTGATGAGTGGCGCGTACGATTTGTTGCTCTTTGTGAGTGGCAAGACGCTCCTTTCCGTGGCGCGTTTCGTGAGCGAAAAGTTGTCGACGATTCGTGGTATCGTTTCGACGGCAACGCATTTCCGTTTGAAGACCTACAAGCAGAACAACGTGCTGATGGCGAAACCGCAGAATGACAGCCGTCTTGTTGTGAGCCCGTAATTATGGATCCACATCACTATTTAGCGCGTCATATCGTTGATTTGCCGAAGAGCGGCATTCGCGAATTTTTTGACATTGTTAGCAATCGCACCGGCGTGATTTCGTTGGCGATTGGCGAACCTGATTTTGACTCTCCGTGGCATATTCGTGAGGCGGCTGCGAAGTCGTTGGACCGCGGTTGCACGCACTACACGGGCAATGCGGGGTTAATCGAACTGCGTAGCGCAATCGCGGAGTATGTAAAGGCGAACTTTGGCGGCTCGTATGATCCGGCAAAGGAAATCTTGATTACCGTGGGCGCTTCGGAAGGGTTGGATATTGCCTTGCGTGCCATTTTGAATCCGGGCGATGAGGTGCTTTATCACGAACCCTGTTTCGTGAGTTACGGCCCCGAAATTGCCATGGCGCACGGCGTTCCGGTGGCAGTAGAAACGCGTGTTGAAGACAATTTCCGTCTCTCGGTGGAGGCCCTTGAAGCGAAGGTGACGCCGAAGACAAAAGCGTTGATGCTCAACTTCCCCAATAACCCGACGGGCGCAATTTTGGAACGCGCGGACGTGGAGGCGATTGCGGAATTTGTGATTCGCCACAATTTGATTTTGATTTCGGATGAAATCTACGCCGAAATGACGTGGGGCGGCAAGAAGCATGTCTCGTTCGCCTCGATTCCGGCACTGCGTGACCGTTTGATTTTGCACCATGGTTACTCGAAGTCGTGGGCAATGACGGGTTTCCGCATGGCGTATGTATGCGCGCCGCAGTGGATGATGGATACCATCTTGAAGATTCACCAGTATGCCATCATGTGCGCGCCGACGACGTCGCAGTATGCCGCGCTTGAAGCGATGCGTCACCCTGCAGAGGATATGGCGCCGATGTTGCAGGCTTACGAACAGCGTCGCAACTATTTGCGTGCGGCTTTTGCGGAAGCAGGCATTCCGATGCACAATCCTGCGGGTGCCTTCTATGCCTTCCCGCAGATTCAGAAGTTCGGCCTCACCTCTCGCGAATTCGCGGTACGGTTGTTGGATGCCGAAAATGTCGCCGTGGTGCCGGGCACTGCGTTTGGTGCGTGCGGCGAAGGCTTTGTGCGCTGTTCTTACGCCACGGGACTTGAACAACTTAAACAGGCCGTTGCGCGCATCGCACGGTTTGTCAAAACCCTTTAACGGAGATTACTATGAATTCGACTCCCTCCGCTAAACCGAAAATTGCCATTGTTACGCGCGATGAAGAGGGCATTTCGCTCCAGGACTTCCTCTCCTCGCGTTTGAAGGTTACCAAACGTGCCGCCAAGGCAATGATTGACGCACGCGTGGTGTGGGTCAACCGCAAATTGGTGTGGATTGCACGTCACCTCTTGAAGCCCGGTGATAAGGTGGCCTTTGTGGTGCAGCGTAGCACGGGTGCAAAGCAGGATAAGACCGCTGATGCGCGTCCGCATATCCGCATTTTGTGGCAGGACGAATGGTATTTGGCTGTTGATAAGCCCGCAGGCGTCTTGACGCAGGGCCGCAATTCCGCTGAAGAATTGCTCCGCGTGCAGGAACACAATCCCGACATTCACGCCGTTCACCGTTTGGACCGTGAAACCTCGGGCGTCATCCTCTTCAGTAAGAACGATGAAGCCCTTGAGGCTGCGATTGCAATGTTTAAGACCCATCGCGTGATTAAGTTCTACAACGCGATTGCCTCGGGTAGCGTGGATCGTCTGTCCTCGACCTTGACCGAAACGATTGATGGCGAACGCGCCGTGACGCACATGCGCCGTTTGCAAGCTTCTGCAGACGCCACCTTCTTGTCGTTGCGCATTGAAACGGGGCGTACACACCAGATTCGCCGCCACCTCTCGGGTATCCGCCATCCGATTATCGGTGACCGCCAGTACGGCATGAAGCATTCGGACGACCCGCGCGTCTTGTCGGTGACCCGTCAGATGTTGCACGCAAGCGAATTGGAACTCCCGCACCCGATGATTTCGGGCGTGCATATCAAGGCCCATGCACCGTTGCCCGCAGACTTCCGCGCCGCACTCAAGCTCTTTGGTTTGGGTAAGCGTGGTAAGAAGTAAGCCCGTTTGAGCAACGCTTTCATAAAACACGCCGCACGTTCGTGTGGCGTGTTTCCATTTTATATAGGTAGGATTTTGAAGGAAAAGGAGAGAATTGGCGATTGCTCTTAACGCAGGTCGCCTCTTTTTTAACCCCTTTTTCAAATGCTTTTGCACGATGTAAAAAAAGCAGTGCAACCCTAAAAGGTGGATTTCATCGCATCTGCCGTCACCAAAACGCACTTTTTCCGTATTTTTCACGTGGTTGCCATTTGCTAATCAGAGTCTTTTGTGGTATTTTATTCCTTTCATCCCGATTGGGGAGAGAATGCTTTATTTATCTGATTTTGAGTAGCCTTTTAGTGCACTTAAGGAAAGAGAAACATGAGTAACGAAAAATACGTCTATTTCTTTGGTGGCAATGCCTCTGAAGGAAACGGTTCGATGAAGATGCTCTTGGGCGGCAAGGGCGCTAACCTCGCCGACATGGCATCGATGGGCCTCCCTGTGCCCCCCGGCTTCACCATCACCACCGAAGCTTGCGGTAAATATTATGAAATCGGCGAAGAAGAACTCTTTGCTAAGATCATGCCTGAAGTGGATGCCGCTTTGGCCACCCTCCAGGAAGTGACTGGCAAGACCTTCGGCAAGGGCCCCAACCCCCTCTTGGTCTCTGTGCGTTCCGGCGC
>JAFYMU010000243.1 GCA_017548245.1 Kiritimatiellia bacterium
ACCCGTGTTAACGGGCGATTGCGGCGAGCATGTCGCGGGTGGCCTGTGCCACACCCACGAAGAGGGCGTGCGCGATGATGCTGTGGCCGATATTGAGCGTGTCGAGATTGGGGATGTCAAGCAAGGGTTTGACATTGGTCATCGTCAAACCGTGGCCCGCGTTGACCTTCAAGCCCAAGGTTGCGCCATAAGCGGCGGCATCGTGCAAGGCTTCGAGTTCGCGCTTCAATTCATCGCCAGTCGCATTGGCATAGGCGCCAGTGTGCAATTCCACATAGGGCACTTCCAATGCGGCGGCGGCTTCCAATTGACGACGATCAGGGGCGATGGAGAGCGAGACGTGAGTTCCCTGCGCGGCGAGTGCCTTCACGGTGGGACGCAAGAGATCCAATTGACCTGCGGCATCCAAACCGCCTTCCGTGGTCAACTCCTGGCGACGTTCGGGCACCAAGCAGACTTCATCGGGCACCACGTCCAAGGCGACGGCCAAGACATCCGGATTGTTGGCCATCTCCAAATTCATACGCGTGGTCAGCGTTTGACGCAAGGCATAGACGTCAGCATCTTGAATGTGGCGACGATCTTCGCGCAAGTGAATCGTGATGCCATGAGCACCCGCGCCTTCCACCAAACGCGCAATCTCCACCAAATTGGGATAATCCACGCCACGGGCTTGGCGCAACGTGGCGGCATGGTCAATATTAACACCTAACTTGATACATTCCATTGTCAAACGCTCCGCGTAAAATTAGCTTACCAGCTCTTGGAGAGACGCAAATACCACGTGGTATCGGTGTGGTTCGTGCCGGGCTCGGGTTGCGTCTGATATTCATTACGCACGCCAGCTTCCAAGGAGACATCCGAGAGGCGTTCGGAGACGAGGCCGAGTTCCTTCATCAAGTAAGACCACTTGGTTTCGTGCACCACGATGCCCTTTTCGAGATCGTCAATGAGGGGCGTGTAAGTGATTTCGGTGTTCCAGCTGATGCCGCAAGCGAAGTCATAGTGATAGAGCAAGCCGAAATCCAAAGCGATGTCGCTATCGGAGACCGAGTCGCCGCCGGGCTTCTTCGTGTAGTGGTCGGTGTAGGTGTGGGCCAAGCCGAAGCGGAACCGCAACAGCGAGACGCGGCCATCGATGGTGTCATTCCAGAAGTAGTAACCTGCACCACCAGCGGCCACATTGCGCAAACGGTAGTCGTTAAAACGGTTGTGCTGCACTTCATCGCGCGTGTACCACGACCAATGTTCTTTAGGGCGTTCCTCAAAGTCCAAGCCTGCGATGTACTGTTCCGACGTGGCGGCACCATCACTACGCGCCTTGTTCATCGAGGCATAGAGCTTCAAGGTGTTCGATTCAGTCGTGCGCACCGCGTCAATGTAAGCGGAGATCGACAAGTCTGAGGAGGAACCCTCATGGCCCGTCATACCGAAACTCGCGCTATAGGACCACAACTTCACCGGCGGGAAGTCTGGGTCTTCTGCGTCTGCGCCCCACAACGAGGCCACATCGTCCAAGCCCAACAGTTTGCGCTTATCTGCCACAGGAATCAAAATCACGTTACCCGCTTCGTCACGCGACACCGTCACTTCGGTCTTATCGCGCGAAGTGGCATCCGTACGCACAAAAATCTTCTCGGTATTATCGTAATCGATCGTATCAATCAACGAACGTTCAATTGACAACACACCGGCGAACGCCGTTTCAATCGTCACCACACCAGCCTTAATGCCAGTCACCTTACCCGTGATTACGTCACCAGCCGTGGTCGTAATCTTATCTGCCATCACACCAGTTGCCATACATGCAACCGCGACAAATGCAAGCACCTTTTTCATTGTTTTAACCTCTATTGAGTTATTCCTCATCATCACTGTGATCGAACTTCGGATTTGCACCTGCTACCACAAAGGTCACCTCGCCTTTTAATGGTCGCGTTCCGAGTTGTTCAATTAAGTCCATTAGTGTACCACGCATTACGCGTTCGTGCAACTTTGTCATTTCTAAACAAACTGCCGCTTCGCGATTTCCAAGCACCTCAAGGGCCGCTTTCAAGCTCGCCACAACACGGAAAGGTGACTCCAAACAGACCATCGTGTGCGGCAATGCGCGTTCTTGTTCGAAAAATTTGCGCAACGCGCCCGGGCGGCGCGGCGGGAAGCCCTTAAAGGTGTAACTTGAGGTCGGCAACCCCGAGAGCAAGAGAGCCAATTCAACGCTGCACGGTCCCGGCAACACCGTGTACGGCAAACCCGCCACGGCAAACGCGCGAATCACGCGATAACCAGGATCACTGATGCCAGGATAGCCGCCGTCTGAACACAATGCCACAGGCGTTCCCGCTTGCACCAAACCAATGATACGACGCGTCACCTGTTCCTCATTTCCCTGACGATAGGAGAACATTTCGGGACGCGGCACCCCTAAAGCAGAGAGGAGCTGCCACGTTCTACGCGTATCTTCACACGCCATACACGGCACCGAAGACAAAACGTCGCGCACACGCTGCGACAAATCGCCGAGATTCCCTAAGGGTGTTGCCACCACATACAATTGAGCTTCCAAATCCATGCCTTACATTATAGCACGAAATCCGCACTCCACTTCGCCTCCACTACCCCGAAAAAAGAAAAGGTGACAAGACAAACGAAATGCGACTACCACAAGATGAGGGGGACGCATTGACTTCGTCTAGCGCCCCAAAAAAAGAAAAGACCCCGGCCGAAACCGAGGTCTTTTGTCACGTTATCGCGAAAACGCATTAACCTTCGAAGCCGTGAAGGGCGAGGAAGTCGGTGCGGTAACCTGCGATATCGGTGGTTGCTTCCACGTTTTCAGGTGCGAGCGTTTCCATCAACTTGTCCACTGCAGCCTGAATTTCAGGGCGCATTTCCCAGTCGTCGATACGGATACGGCCAGCTTCGTCCACGGGCATTTCGCCACCATCTGCGCGATACATGAATTCGCGGAAGAGGCGGTCGATCTGATCAAGGCAGTCTTCGTGCAAACCAGCTTCCTTCATCACCTTGAAGAGGCAAGAGATGTAAGGAGGCATTGCAGGAATCACAGCCGAAGCACGCGTCACGAGAGCTTTGTTCACGGGAACCACGCCCACGCCGTTCAAATCCTTGAGCGTTTCGGTGATTGCCTTAGCGGAGGCTTCGAGGTTTTCCTTAGCCTTGCCGAGAGTACCGGAACGGTAGATGTCCTGCGTGCACTTGGGGCCGATGTAGGAGTAAGCCACCGTCTTGCAACCTTCAGCGAGGAGGCCCTGCGCCTTGAGGTAATCAATCCAGAGGATCCAGTCTTCGCCACCCATCACCTTCACGGTTGCTGCGATTTCTTCGTCAGAAGCCGGTTCCACCGAAACTTCCTTCATTTCGCAGGTCATAATGTCGAGGGTACGCGCCACGTGCGGCTTGCCGATCGGCTTGATGGCGCTCTTGTAGAGCACGCCGTCCTTAGGATCGGTACGCATCGGCGAAGCGAGGGAGTAGACCACCAAGTCGAAGGGCTTGAAGCCATTGTCCTTAGCGAGCTGAGCCACGGTTTCGCGGGTTGCGTCAGCAAAAGCGTCAGCGGAGATGGTGATTGCCTTCAAACCTTCAGCCTTAGCGCTTTCGTCAAAGGCTTCATTGTTGTACCAACCGGGCGAACCTGCCTTGCGGTCAGTCGGGGCGCGTTCGAAGGAAACGCCGAGCGTTTCAGCCTTAGGACCACCGAAAGCCACAGCGATACGCGAGGCCAAACCATAGCCACCCGAGCAACCCAACACGAGCACGCTCTTCGGACCATTTTCAATCGGAGTCTTTGCCTTTTCGCGAGCAATGTCACGCAAGGTGAACTTCTTGCAGCCTTCGCCATCCACGTTCAAGCAGAGGCCACCACGCACTTTGGGTTCTTCAGCCATTGTTAGCTCCTTAAAGCAGAGTTGTTAAAATGAGATTATTCGGTGAGCGAGTTTGCCGGCACCACGAGGCAGAACCACTGGGCTTCAACGGCGACCAACGGATTACCGCGCTTGTCAACCTTACCCACGATGTAGCCCTTGCCCTTCTGTTCCAAGCGACGACCCGTTGCCTTCACCGTTTCGATTTCGTAACGCACGGTGTCACCAGGACGCACCTGATTGAGGAAGCGCACTTCTTCGAGCTTTGCGAAAAGGAAGAGCTTTTCATCCTTTTCTTCTGCGCTCAAACGGATACCAGCGCCACCGCACTGAGCCATCGATTCAACCAAAATCACGCCCGGGCAAACAGGATATTCAGGGAAGTGGCCCTTGAAGAAGTAACGGTCCGGACCATAGTCTACTTCTGCAATGGTTTTTTCTTGAGAGCATTCCAAGATGCGATCGCAGAAGAGGAAGGGATCGCGGTGAGGAAGCACGGTTTTGATGGCTTCTTGATCGTACATAAGAACTCCTTCAACGGAAAATGGTTAACGATGTTAAATGATTGTAGAGGCAACGACAGGTTCCCGCGCATCGAACACGGGAACCTGTCTTGTCAACTTAGGCGCGACGGAGGATCAACGAAGAGTTGTGACCACCGAAGCCGAGGGTGTTGGTCATCGCGATGTCCAACGGAGCTTCAATGCCCTTGTTTGGCACCATGTCCAAATCGCAGTCCGGATCAGGGGTGTTGTAGTTGATCGTCGGCGGGTAGAAGTTATCGTTGATAGCCTTCAAGCAGACAAGCGCTTCCAATGCACCCGTAGCACCGAGGAGGTGACCGGTCATCGACTTGGTGGAGCTCATCTTCAACTTGTAAGCGTGTTCACCGAAGACAGCCTTAGCAGCGCGGGTTTCCATCGGGTCATTGAGGCCCGTGGAGGTGCCGTGAGCGTTGATGTACTGCACATCTTCCGGCTTGATGCCAGCGTCAGCGATAGCCATCTTTTCAGCGAGGATGATACCCGAAGCTTCAGGGTCAGGAGCGCACACGTGGTGAGCGTCGCCACCTGCACCGTAACCGGCCACTTCGCCGTAGATCTTAGCGCCGCGAGCCTTCGCGTGTTCTTCGCTTTCGAGGATAAGGATAGCGGCACCTTCAGACATGATGAAGCCATTACGTTCCTTATCGAACGGACGGCAAGCCTTGAGCGGATCTTCCGTGGTGGAGAGTGCGTGCATCGCCTGGAAGCCACCGACGCAGTATTCTTCGATCGTCGATTCAGCACCGCCAGCGATCACCACATCTGCACGACCATTGCGGATCATGTCGAGTGCCACGCCGATTGCGTCCGTCGAAGCAGAGCAAGCGGTGGAAACCGTGAGCACGGGACCCTTAGCCTTGAGATAAATGGAGACGTTACCGGGACCTTCGTTAGCGATGAGCATCGGAATGGTCATCGGACCGATACGACGGGGACCCTTTTCGAAAAGCGTCTTGTAGGTCGGAGCATCCACTTCCTTACCGCCGATGCCCACGCCGAGGATACAACCCACGCGAGCCGGATCCACGCCCTTAGCAGGTTCCGTACCCACTGCACGCCACGGAGACGGGCATTCTTCGGTAGCCGCAGGAAGATCAGCATAACCAGCATCCACCCAAGCCTGCTTAGCCGCAGCCACAGCATACTGAGCGAAGAGTGCCAAACGCTTGGCTTCCTTCGGGTCGATGTAATCACCGACATTGAAATCCTTCACTTCACCAGCCACCTTCACATTGAGGCGCGAGGTGTCAAAGCGCGTAATCGTGTTGATGCCGCAACGGCCAGCACGAATACCTTCCCAAAAGGTCTTCACATCGTTACCGAGGGGCGTGATGCAGCCAAGACCCGTTACAACGACTTTCTTCTTATCCATGATAGGAATCCTTTCAAATTCAAAAACTTACTTCGTCCATTCAACGGCCACGCCGCCATACACCAAGCCTGCGCCGAATGCCGCAAAGATCAAGCGGTTACCACGACGCAACAAGCCCTTCTTCGCCATTTCATCCAATGCGATCGGAATCGATGCGCTCGAGGTATTAGCAAAGCGGTCAATGTTCACGTAGAACTTTTCAACCGGCACATTGATGCGCTTCACAGCAGCGTCAATGATGCGCACGTTGGCCTGGTGCGGCACAATCCACGTCAAATCCTTTTCGGACCAACCGTAGTGTTCCATGCTCTTGGCAATGATATCGCAGAAGCTACGCACTGCGAAGTTAAACACCGAACGACCATCCATCTTCAAGTCACCCGGCTTTTCGCGCGCAGTTTCTTCGGTACGCACACCACCTTCACGGTGAATCGCCAAATAGCCCGTGCCATCAGCACCCACCAAGTGGAAGCCCAAGCCGCCCGGCTGATCGCTGTTCTTCAACACCACAGCGCCCGCACCGTCACCGAAGAGACAGCACGTATTGCGGTCGCTCCAGTTGATCGTGCGGCTCATCACTTCGGTGGAGATCACAAGCACAGGACGATTGTCAATCTGCATCAAACCCTTTGCCACGGTCAAACCGTACACAAAACCAGGGCACGCGGCAGCCAAGTCAAATGCAGCAGCATTCTTAGCACCCAACATCCCCTGAATAATGCATGCCGTAGAGGGATAAACGGCATAGTCAGGCGTGGTCGAGGTCACAATAATCGTGCCGATTTCTTCAGGAGAAATACCGGCATCTTCAAGTGCACGACGAGCCGCTTCGCAGCCTAACGTCGATGCATTTTCTTCAGGACCCACCACATGACGCTGGCGAATCCCGGTATGGGAAAAAATCCACTCATCGCTCGTGTCCACCATCTTCGCCAAATCGTCATTGGTGATGACGCGCTGGGGCACAGCGGAGCCTGTTCCTACTATGTGAGTATACATCTGCTCTTTGCTCCTTCGTAGATAGAATCTTCACATAGTATTTCACATTCTGTAAAATTTTGCAAACGATGAATTAAAAAGAGAACAAAAAAGGGCCTTTTCGGCCCTATTTCTGCCAAAAACGCCCCCATTTTCACCATCGCCCCTGAAAAAACCGCACACCAACGCGCACCCAACGC
>JAFYMU010000019.1 GCA_017548245.1 Kiritimatiellia bacterium
ATCGTTCGCAGTTAGTTTTTGATCGATATTTAACGGGGCCAACG
This sequence comes from Kiritimatiellia bacterium, assembly GCA_017548245.1. Taxonomy (GTDB): domain Bacteria; phylum Verrucomicrobiota; class Kiritimatiellia; order RFP12; family DVOR01; genus Spyradenecus. The sequence continues at coordinate 45 of JAFYMU010000019.1, forward strand.
ATCATCCCCGGCACGCAACCGAAGTTCCGACATGCCCTGTCGAGACCTGGTCACCCCCTTCTCTTGCGAGAAAACGGCGCATAGTATAACGCAAAGAATGTGCAAATACAATCACTAATTTGACAAAATGCATAAAATTGGTATGGTGGAGGAGGTGGTGTAAATGGTATGATAGGGGGCAGTGCATTTTGGGTTATTGGAATGAGGAGTGAACCGTTGAAAAAGATGCTTTCGTCATGGAATTGGTTTGAAATCCTTTGGGTGGGGTTCTTTTCGGCATTGGCGGTGGGGATTTCGTTGTGGACGAGGAATAACTTTTTGGGGTTTGTGGCCTTCTTTACAGGCATTATGTGTGTTATTTTTACGGCAAAGGGCAGTATTCTCTCCTTTTTCTGGGGTTATATCAATATTTTGTCCTACGCGTGGATCTCGTGGGAGGGTGGCTTTTATGGTGAGGTGGGGCTGAATTTGCTCTTCTTCTTGCCGTGGAATATTGTGGGCAATTGTTTATGGTATCGCAATATTCAGGACAATGGCGGCTTACGGGTTCGCCAACTCAAATGGTACATGAGTTTACTGGGGGGATGCGTGTTGTGTGTGGGCGGGACGTTTTTATTAGGCCATTGGTTATCGCACCTCAATGGGCAGCACACGCCTTATTTGGATGCGTTTACAACGGTGACGTCGGTGGTTGCCTTCTTATTGATGATGTTACGTTACCGCGAACACTGGATGTGTTGGCTCATTGTTGACCTCTCAACATTAATCATGTGGGCGATTCGTTGGTATCATGGTAGTCCAGATGGCGCCATTATGGTGGTGATGTGGACGGCGTATTCGGTGATTGCGTTGTATGGGTGGTACAACTGGAGTAAACGGTTGGGCGAGGCGTAAGGAAAGCGGTTTCAGACGATGATTTATTGGTCAATCCTCTAAATAATTCGCGTATTCTTGAAGCGTGGAGTGGGGGATTTTTGGTAGAATGAGGCATTATGAAAATTCTTGTTATCGGTAATGGCGGGCGTGAACACGCTTTGGTTTGGAAGATTGCTCAGGATGCGAGCCGTCCGGAGATCTATTGTGCGCCAGGTAATGCGGGTACAGCGGCCTTGGCAACGAATCTTGCGATTGGCGCAGAAGATGTGGCGCAGATTGTTGCGTGGGCGCAGGAAAATCAACCCGATTTGGTTGTTGTCGGCCCGGAAGCACCTTTGTGTTTGGGCGTGACGGATGCGTTGGAAGCGGCTGGCATCAAGGTCTTTGGACCGTGTGAGGCGGCTGCACGTTTGGAAGGTAGCAAGGCTTTTTCGAAGGATGTGATGGAAAAGGCTGGCGTTCCGACGGCACGTTTTCGCGTTTATACGGATTCTGCAACGGCAATCCAGGAATTGGACACCTTTGGTTTCCCTGTTGTGGTCAAGGCTGATGGCTTGGCGGCAGGTAAGGGTGTGGTGATTGCACAGACGCGCGACGAAGCAGTGGCGGCATTGAAGGATATGTTGGACGATGGCCGCTTTGGTGCCGCAGGCGCAGAGGTCGTGGTGGAAGAATTCCTTGATGGTGAAGAGGCTTCGGTCTTTGCATTGTGCGATGGCGAACATGTGGTGCTGTTGCCGGCAGCTCAGGACCACAAGCGTGTCTTTGATAATGACGAAGGCCCCAATACCGGTGGCATGGGCGCTTATACGCCCGCTCCGATTGCAACGGCTGACGTGATGCAGTTCACCAAGGATGAGATTGTGCTACCGGTGTTGCGTGAATTGAAGTCGCGCGGCATTGTGTACAAGGGTGTCTTGTTCTGCGGTCTGATGATTGGCAGTAAGGGCGTCAATGTGTTGGAATTCAACTGCCGTTTCGGTGACCCTGAGACGGAAGTGGTGGTGCCGAGCATTGCGTCGGATATCGTGCCGATTTTGATGGCTTGCGCAGACGGTACGCTCAGTGATGATTTGGTAACGATGCGTGCAGAAGCCGCCACGACGGTGGTGATGGCTTCGCCCGGTTATCCCAATGCCTATCCGAAGGGCGCAGAGATCACGGGCCTTGAAGCGGCAGCAGCGGCAGGGTGTTTGGTCTTCCACGCAGGTACGGCTTTGAAGGATGGCAAGGTGGTCACCTCGGGTGGTCGCGTGTTGACCGTTACGGCCTTTGGTTCGGACTTGCGTAAGGCAGTGGAAAAGGCCTATGAAGGCGTGCGTCAGATTCAGTTCGAAGGCGCACACTATCGTCGCGACATTGCGGCGAAGGCTTTTAAGTATCTCTAATCGTTTGAAAGGATTTTGACAATGGCAACGCCTTTGGTTGGTATTATTATGGGCAGCGATTCGGATTGGGGCACGGTGCAGAAGTGCACCGAGACGTTGAAGAAGTTCGGCGTGCCCTTTGAAGCAAGCATTATGAGTGCACATCGCACCCCTGTTCAGGCGGCGGCCTATGCTGAAGAAGCAGAAGCCCGTGGCCTCAAGGTGTTGATTTGCGCGGCAGGTATGGCGGCACACTTGGCTGGCGTCATTGCGGGTCACACGACGTTGCCCGTGTTGGGCGTGCCGATGAAGGGTGGCGCAATGGATGGTTTGGATGCCTTGTTGGCCACCGTTCAGATGCCGGGCGGCATTCCTGTGGCAACGCTTGCTTTGGGCAATGCTGGCGCAACGAATGCGGCGGTTTTGGCAACCCAGATTTTGGCCTTGTCGGACGCTACCTTGCGCGAGAAGTTGCACGCCTTTAAGCAGGAAATGGCAGATAAGGTGATGGCCGCAAATGCAAAGTTGCAGGAAATGCTGTAACGTGCGGTTGTGGGCTGTAGCTTTATTGAGTTTAGCGTGTGGCGTTTGCCATGCGCTAAACTTGAGTAATACCTATTTGTCGCAACGCAATGCCGAACGTGCCGTGCGTGCGACAACGCAATATATCATTTTGCACACCACAGAAGCCGAGGCCGCCTCCTCATTGCGCAAGTTGAGTCGCAATGGTGAAGCGCACTATTGTGTGGATCGCGATGGCAAGGTCTATCGCATTGTGGATCGCCGTAAGGTGGCGTACCACTGCGGCACGAGTATGTGGTTGGGGCGTAAGAATATAGACGAAGTCTCCATTGGGATTGAGGTGGTGGGGTACCATGACCGCGCATTGACGTCGGCACAATACACCGCCTTGCGTGAGTTGATTCTCCTGTTGCAGAAGTTGTACAACGTTAAAGATGCGAATGTCATGCCCCATGCGCAGGTGGCTTATGGCAACCCGAACCGTTGGCATCGTCGGAGTCATCGCGGACGTAAACGTTGCGGTATGGGTTATGCCACGCCTTCGGTTCGCAAACTCTTGGGGTTGAAGGAGCGTTGGTTATCGGATCCCGACGTGAAGGCGCGCCGTTTGGTAGTGGGTGACGATTTCTTATCACAGATTTTGTATGCGAAAAATGGCGATAGCTTGTTGCCGTATAAACTGCCTGTGCCGGGTGCGAAACCGGTTGCCGCAACGCCTCCGTCGAAGCCGAACCCCGTTAAAAAGGTGATTTCAACGGCTTCTGCGGCACTGCCCGTGAAGAAGCAGGTGCGCACGGTTGTCATCAAGAAGGGACAGACGGCGTGGGACGTGGCGCGTGAAGCGTACAATGCGGCTTCGACCATTTATGTCTTCCCAGATGGCAAACGCATTGCAGGTGATCAGTTGACGGACTGGGAGTCCTTGGTCGCAGGCACAAAGGTCATCTTGGGTGACGAACGGGATGTGCCGGTGCAGACCTTGACGGCCGGTGTCCATCCCAAGGCTTTGATTGGCGATGCGGTGATGGCCGCAGATACGTGGTACATTCGCCCAACAGGTGGCCGTGTTCAGGGTTCGAAGTTGAATGACAAGAGCCTTGCCGCGCTTCCGCCTGGAACGAAGATTTTGACGGGTTATGCCATGTGCGGCCCTGTTTCGAGTAAGAAATTACCTTCGAGTCTCTGCCCGTCACGTTGGGATGCGCCTGATACGTATTACCTTTTCCCGGGAAAAACGCTTCAGCCGGCATCGAAGATTGATATGAAGCGTGTGCCTGCAGGCACCTATATCTTCTACAAAAACTAATGATTCGGATTCGTTGAATTGAGAGATTGTTCTATGATGCGTTATCTTTTGTTCCTGATTGTTGCCTTTCCGATGATGCTCTTGGCTGCCGAATTGGAACCGATTGGCTGGGGCGTTGTCGCTGCCATGGAGACCGAGTTCTATGATAAGACCGGTAAGACGCAGGGCAATGTCACGGGTGGCGAACTCTTCCAGGTGCTTCGTGAAGTGAAGATGAATAAGGCTCCGGCGTACTACGTGCAGTTGGACCGAACGAAAAAGCCGACGGGTATCGTGGCCGCGGCCGATTGCCGTTACTTCCCTGGCCCCATCCCGACCTCGGATGATGTGGATGCCTTGGTCGAATACGTGGGCAATCAGAAGCTCTGTAAGGATTATTTCTCGCTCTGTGCGAACCGTGATCGTTTGGTGGCGCGTAAACGTGACCAGCACTTGTTGAAGTCGCCTGCTAAGCAGTTGGTCTCCTTGAAGGCGGAGTTGGCAGAGATTCCCGCGAAGGATCGCCAGTGCGAAGCCGCCATGAAGAAGGCTACGACCGATGCACAACGTTTGAAGTATCGCGATATGCGCAAGGAATTGCGTTATCGTGCAACGGGGCTTCAGCAGGAAATCAAGCGTTTGGAATCGCAAGCAACGGCATGGGAAAAGGATCATCCCTTTGATGATTCGGCTGTGAAGAAGTCGGCTGTGTGGAAACGTTTTAATGCGCAGGCAGAAAAGATGCGCCCGCAAGTGGAAGCACTGTGTGCAAAGGCCGCCGCAACGCCTGCAGTGACCGCCGAAGAGAAGCCCTAATCGGGGAAGACGAATTGGAGAACGGACGTGAGGTAGCTCGCGTCCGTTTTTTTGTTGCATAGGCGCGTTCTAGAGTTCATGCTGAGTGGAATCTTTATTTTAGGGCTTGTTGAAATAAAGGGGCTCGTGTTACTATAGTAAGTATGAAAACAATCCTTTTAGCACTTACGATGTTGGCGGGTAGCGTGGCTTGGTGCGCGAAGCCGAATGTCATCCCTGAATTGAAACTGTGGACAGATGGTACAGGCGCCTATGCAGTGAACCGTTCCACACACGTGGTCGTGCCTGCCGATGCGTCTCTTGAATTGAAGGCCTTTGGCGCAACCTTTGCTGCCGAGTTGGGCGTTCCTTGCGTGACCGATAAGGTTAATCTCAACGCAAAGGGCGCGATTGTCTTGCGCAACACCTCGACCGAACCCGTGGATGCCGCCGATGCGGAACGCTATTGGGTGGAGGTCTCCCCTGAGCAGATTGTGATTACGGGTAAGACGCCGTTGGCCGCCTTCTGGGGCACGCGAACCGTTTTGCAGGTCTTTGAAGCGCAGGGCAAGACCTTCCCGTGCGGTGTGGCCGAAGACTGGCCGGATTACCGTGTGCGTGGTTTTATGTTTGACTGCGGTCGCAAACCCTTTACGTTGACAACGTTGCGTCAAATCATCGATGTTTGCGCCTATTACAAGTTGAATGAAGTGCAGTTGCACCTTTCGGATAACTACATCTGGTTGCACAAGTATCCGGGTGTGAAAACGCCGGAAGACGTCTTGAAGTTGGAACCCTCCGCAGGTGCCTTCCGTTTGGAATCGAAGGTGCAAGGTTTGATGGCTACGGATCTTGCCTATTCGAAGCAGGATTATCGTGATTTGGTTGACTATGCCACGAATCGTGGCGTCACGTTGGTGCCGGAATTGGACGTGCCGGGTCACGCGTTGGCGATGGTGCGTGTGCGTCCTGACCTGATGTACAAGGGTTCGGTGGGTCGTCACCACGAGTGCGAACGCGCCGCGATGTTGGATTTGACCAATCCAGAAACCTATCCCTATGTGACCTCCATCTTTGATGAATACATTGATGAAGGCGTCTTCAGTGGCGACATTGTGCACATTGGTACGGATGAATACTACGGCGACAATGAGAGCTATCGCCTCTTTGCAGATAAGCTGTTGAAGTACATCAAGGCAAAGGGTAAAACGCCGCGCCTCTGGGGTTCGTTCACCATGAAGAAGGGGCAGACGCCTGTGATTAGCGAAGGCGTACAGATGCACATCTGGTCGTTGAACTGGCAGAATCCGAAAGAGGCGCTCGCTGCAGGCTATGACATTGTCAACATTCTTGACCGCTTCACCTACGTGGTGCCCAATGGTACGGGCAATGTCGGCGGTTATGGCGACGATCTCGACACGAAGTTCCTTTGGGAGAACTGGACGCCGGCCTTCTTTGGCAACAAGGAAAGCATCGATCCCAATAGCAAGCAACTCTTGGGCGGCGCTTGGGCGATGTGGAATGACAACGCCTTCCTCACCGATCCGGGCCTTTGCGGACGCGATCTCTTGCCTTGCATCCGTCGCAACTCTGCCGTGATTGCGCAGAAGACGTGGAAGCGTGGCAAGCCTGAAGCGACCTATGGCCAGTTCTTGTCCACCCTTGAAAAGGCGGGGTCGCCTGTGACGACGCAGATTCCGCAGTGGACGCGTTCGTATGCAGTGACGCGTACGGGTGACGAACCCTTGAAGTTGGCCGAGGGCGATGAAACCGATTTGTGGGCAGTTTCGCCGGTGAATGGTAAGGTGGGCTTCCGTCGTGAAGGCGCGCAGTACACCTTTGATTACACCTTGCCGAAGGATCGTGAAGTGGCATTGACCTTCCGTGTAACGCCACGTAAGGTGGAATTGTTGGCTGATGGTCGCCCCGTGGGTGGCGTGCCTCAACGTCAGTTCTACCCCGAGTCGAGCAAGTATTACTCCTTGCCCGAACCCGAACGCGACTTAATCAAATAAGATGTAACGCATTCTCTTTCCGCAAGCAGCGTCCCAGAAATTGGGGCGCTGCTTCTTTGTTTAAAGGGGGCTGTAGGGGTTTGTGAAGGCCGAACGCTTAATCGTTTTCCGTCGGCGCAGGGCTAATCTGGCGATTGGTGGAGGAACGTAAGAGTTCGTCATCCAACACCGCCTTGAGCACATCTTCCAACGTCACGAGGCCAATCGGTTCAATCACCGCGTGGGTGGTGTGCAGGGGGCGCCCCTCGGCATCGGTAAGGGATTTACAAACCAAGAGCATCTTGGTCTTATTTTCGCGCATTTTGAGAAGAAGGTTATCCGCAGCCTCATGTTCGGAGACGCAATGGACCTGACGGCAGATTTCGCTGGGAAGGGGATTGTCGGCGGAACTCCGCAGCAGGTCAAAGAGATGGAGCACGCCAATGCAACACGGCACGGCTTGCGTCTCGCGATGAAGGGTTTTGAAGACCGGTAAAATGCGGTGGTGGGTCTGACGGAAGGTTTTGAGCACCGCATCCAACGATTCGTCGTGATTAATACGCGAGATGGCGTGGAGTGGCGTCATTAATTGTGCCGCACGTTTGAACTGCAAGTCTAGCACGCGGCTGACCATCAGGCGTTCAAAGGGTGAGACTTCGCCATTGGCCTCCGAATCACGCATCAAGAAGGCGATATTCTCACGCGAGACAAAGGGTGAACGCTTCTCTTTTTCGCGTCCGGTGACCAAACGTGTGAGCACGATGCAGAGCGAGGCGAGGGGTGCCAAAAGGGTTCGCAAGACGCGGAAGATGGGCAAGAGGGGCGCACAACGTTCAATTGGGCGTGCTGTAAACCATAATTTGGGTAGGAATTCGCCAACGATAAGGAGGAGGATGGCGACGGTTACGGTGGCGACGGTCTGCGCGATGGGGCCTTTGAGGCCTAATGCTGCCGCAATCGCCACGGCTAATGCGGCCGAGAGGGTCGAGAGGGTGACGTTGCAGATGTTGTTGCCGACCAAGGTGGTGGCTAACAGACGGTGCATGTCGTGCAAGATGTTGGCAAGCGCCTTGGCATTCGGGTCGCCATTACGGATCGAACGCACGAGGCGATAACGGTTGAGCGAAATCATCCCGCTTTCAAAGCCAGAGAAGAACCAACTCCCGATGAAGAAGAGGAGAATGAGGCACAGGTCAACAATGAGTTCGGTCTGTGTCATCATAGGAGTACCTCCTCGGTGGTGGAGGGTGGATTCAGGGCATCATCCGTTTCTGGCGGACGGTCACGATCTTGCGTATCAGGGGCGAGGTCTTCCAACATCACCACGAGAATTTTACGCTTACGCATCTTTTGAATGGTGACACGATAGCCATCGGCTTCAATTGTTTCGCCAACCTTAGGGATGTGGCCGCAATGGAAGGTGACCCAACCGCTCATGCGGTCGGCATCATCGGCCTCCAAGTGGGTGCCAAGAAAGTAGTTAATCTGTTCCAAAGAGGCGTCACCGGCCACAATCCAACAGTTCGGGCCGCGCTTGCGGATGTCGGGCTCTTCCGTTGCGGAGGCTTCGTCATCGGCCTCCAAGGAGAGTAATTCCAAGATGTCACCACGCGAAACGATGCCCGCGGTGCCACCATACTCATCGGTGACCAGAACCATCGGCAAGTTTTGACGGTAGAGCGTAATCAAGAGATCGTCCAACCCAATGTTTTCGGGCACGGCCAAGGTGTAGTGGCAACGCGCGGCCTCAAGATTGTGCGTGGGATCGAGTAGGTAACGCGAGACGTCGATGAAGTCAATAAAATTGTCTGCCGAATCATCCCACAAGGGCATCCAAACAAAGGGCGCTTGGCGCATCGCGGCGAGGTGTTGTTCCGCCGAATCATTTTTATCTAAGCCGATGAGATCAACGCGAGGGGTCATGACATCCGAGGCATTGAGTTCGCTCAAACGCAAGATGCCGCGCACCATTGCACCTTCTTCACGGTCAATGGTATCGCGTTCTTCACTTAAATTGACGACACTCACGATTTCTTCGTCGGTAATGGCGCGACGTTCGGGGCGCAACTTATCGCGGAAGGGGTGTAAGAGCTTTTGGAGACACCATGAGAGCGGATAGAGTAAGGGGATGGCAATCGTCAAGACCTTGACAACCGCTGGGATGAGGCGTTCGGTGTGACGAATGGCAAAGTGTTTGGGGCTGATTTCGCCAAAGAGGAGGACGAGGGCGGTAATCGCGATGATGCTAACGATTTCGGTGTAGCGTTCGGGAACCCAACCGCTCCAAATGATAAAGGAAAGCCCCACACTGGCGAGGGCCGCATTGACGAAGGTGTTGCCAATCAAGAGCGTGGAGAGCATGATCTCGGGTTTGGTCAACATCTTGGAGAGTCGTGCACCCAATTTGGGCGACCGTTCTTTAATCCGCTGAATCTGAAGCGGGGACAACGACAACATCGCCGTCTCGCTTGCAGAGAAAAATGCGGAGAGGATAAAGAGAAAGAGGAAGACAACCAAAAATGCGGTCAGAACAAAGAGACTCATGGTACCTTTATAAAACGTCAATCACTGCCTTTATTATATCATAAAAAGAACGCTTTGGAATACAATCAACGATTCTCGAAGCGGTGCGTGATTCTGTTTACAATAAAGAAAAACCCTCCCGAACAATGTTCGTGGAGGGGTGGGGTTGTGTGTCTGTGTAGGAGAATGTTTGAAAACGCCAATATGATAGCAAAGGTGCAAGGGAAATGCAAGATAAAAAGAGACGGCCCAGTGTGAACCAGGCCGTCTGTTGGTCAGAATTGAACAACGATTAGTTCAATTTCTTCTTGCCTTCGAAGTGTGCTTCGATTTCTTCGAGGGTGCGACCCTTGGTTTCCGGCAGGAAGAAGACAGCCGTGATCCAGTAGATCACCGTGCAGCCTGCGCAGAAGAAGAAGATCGAGGAGTAACCCCAAGCGCCCACAACGGGGAGGAAGGTGGCAGCGATGATGGTCGAGACACCCTGGTTGATGAGGAGGGCGACCGACATACCCACGGCGCGGATGCGGTTGGGCATGAGTTCGGAGAGCGCCAACCAGACGCACACGCCAGGACCCACTGCGAAGGAGGCGATGAAGAGTGCGAAGAAGACGGTCACGAGCCAACCGTTCAGTGCGGAAGGCAAGGGGCCCACTTCAACAGCTTCGAGGGTGAACGGAAGCACTTCCGTGCCTTCGGTGTTCTTAGCTTGCTTGACCTTGAAGGTGGCATCTTCGATCTTGGTGTCTTCCTTAGCGATGATGGTCTTGATGACCTTTTCTTCGCCCTGGGTATAAACAACCTTAACCTGATAATCCTTCACGTTCTGGATGCCAGCGAGTTCGCCGAGGGCAGCTGCAGGGAAGGGAATGATGGCTTCGTACTTGACTTCTTCCTTGACTTCAACGCCGTTTTCGTCAACGATCGCGATGCCAAGCTTTTCGTTCATCTTCGTTTCCACGATGGTGCGCTGCTGAGCCACAACCTTGTCAGAAACGTCCACCATCTTGGATTCGGAACGCCAGAAGAGGAGTGCCACGCCGAGGAGGCCGATGATGATACCCGAGGTGCCGATGGTGAGGAGGGACTTGCGGCCGAGGCGGTCAACGAGCACCATTGCGATGATGGTCATACCGCAGTTGAGGCACTTCACAATGAGGTCACCCCAGTTTGCCAAAGCACCTTCGAGACCTGCCTGAGAGAGCACGTCCACGATGTAAGCGAGCACCGAGTTCACACCCGTAGCCTGGTTGCAAGCGAGAATCACCACGGCGAGCACGAAGGGCACGATGTACTTCTTCTGGAAGAGGGAGTCCTTCTTCACAGGAGCGGCAGCGTCTTCCGTCGTAGCTTCTGCTGCGGGTTCAGCGGCCATTTCGTCGTATTCCTTCTGGCCGTCAGCTTCACCGCGCGAACGCACGATGGCGGCGAGAGCGGCATCCTTCTTGCCCTTCTTGTAGAGCCAGCGAGCCGATTCGGAGATGACGAGCGCGCCTGCCGAGAAGATCACGCCAGGGATTGCGCAAATCCAGAAGATGGCCTTCCACGCGAAATCCTTAGCTGCGAAGATAGCAGCACCCTTTTCAGCGAGGGTAGCGTATTCAACGGCTTCAATCTTACCCACGTAGCTTGCGCAAGCGATACCTGCGAGAGCAGCGAAGACGAGACCGATGGTGAGCATGAACTGGAACATGCCCGTACCGAAACCACGCTTGTCTGCCGGGAGACATTCAGCGAGGTAGAGCGGCACCACCACGCCAATGAAACCACCTGCAGCACCCTGGAGGATACGACCGGCCACGAGCCAAGCGAAACCTTCGGGGAGGCAGATCACCGGCACGGAGAGCACGAAGCAGATACCCGAGAGGATCATGATCTTCTTGCGGCCGAAGAGGTCTGCGAGCGAACCTGCGAAGAGCGAGGAGAGCACCGAACCGAGCAACACGGCAGCCACCACGAAGGAAATCTGCGATGCGCTATAGTCCGTGGTAGCCTGCAAGTAGGGCAATGCACCGGCGATCACGCCGACGTCAATACCATAAAGCAAACCGCCGAGACCGGCGATAAAGAGGAGGTAC
>JAFYMU010000020.1 GCA_017548245.1 Kiritimatiellia bacterium
CCGCAACCCTAAGCCATTCATAACAAGACTTCAAACAAAGCAATCCCCTCCGTGTTGGAGGGGATTGTTGGTTAGAGGGGCGTTAAACCTCAGACGGAGCCGCTTTTTTCATTTGTCACCCGCTAACGCGCACGCGACAGCTCCCGTTCGATCCACGCCATCAGGAGTTTGACGATGCGTGTTTGCTGGTCTTCGCTCAATTCAATCCCCATGGGTACGTGATACCACTTTTGGAGGCAGCCTCGGCAACAACACGCACAAGCGTGTTGCGCAACAAAGACGGGGTGCCCACGCAGAGGCGTTTGTTTTCCATCGTTGCGCGGTTCGGCTGGGGCTAAACGGGTCTTCACAAAATCAATCGCATGCGCACGAATCACAGCCATCCCTTTCGCGGCAATCAGTTGTCTATCCTTCTCTGACAAGTGAAAGCGCGAACGGAAGGGCGATTGGTTTAATCGTGCAAAGGTTGCTTCAAGGGTGGCCATCGCAGCCCGTCTTAGAGCGTTCCGGTTTCGAAGTTGGGCAAGATACACGCAGCAATGGCGTGATCGAAGACCACGGTTGTCTTGATGGGAATACGTGTGTTGCGGAACTTCGGGAAGTTTTCAGCCCACGCGCCGCACAATTCCATCTCTAACATGCCAGTAGCAGGATCGGACGTTCGGATGCGCAGGTCGGTGGGGGAAAAACGGATCCCCACGCCCAAGGCCTTAGAGATAGCCTCTTTCGCGCACCAAAAACGCAAGACTGCGGTTGGACCATCGCCGCTCATACGCGCCAACTCTTGTTCTTCCAACGTAAAGACGCCGCGCAAGAAATCTTCCGTCAAATCACGTTTCACCGATTCAACGTCGAAGCCGATGCGCCCTTGCGCCGTAGCCGCGGCCAAGATTAACCCTTCGGTATGCGCGATGGAGAGGTCTAAGGGGGCGGCTACTTGCGATTCCCAGTTGCCCAAGGGATGGGGTTTACCCAAATTATCCTTCCAAATCGCCACGTCTGCGGACGATTCGTAGATATTGTAGTTCTCCACCAGCAAGCGACGAACCGCTTCCTTGGCCGCCGTGCGACCTAACAACCATTCCAAACGGCGTGGCGCGACACCGCCCATCTGGGCGTAGTTCTCACGTTCGTTTGCCGTTAAGACTGCCGAAGCGAGAGCGTTGAGCCACAATTCCTGGTTCGAAATGAAGAAGTCTGGCGTATTGTTCACATACAACGCGCCGAGAATCTTGGCATCGGTTTCGGGCAAAATACTCGCGGGCAACGGCATAGTGATGTAGTTCTTGGCGGGATTCATCACGTAATCATGCAAGGTCCGCACCGCGCGTCCGCCGACTTCTTCCCAACCTTCCAACTTCAAGATGGGGTGACCCGAGAGATCGGTTACCAAAATGTCAACCTGGAAGGTGCGAACCGTAACGTTGACCAAGCGCAGGGCGCAACGCAACCGCGTACCCACCGGCACCATCGTGGCGTAGTAGTGAATCTTTTGACAACGGAAGGGTAAGGAAATTGCGCCGTGGAAGCGTTCGTGCGAACGCCACAGCGGGAAGCCCGAGACCACCGCATCCATCAACAACGGCATCGTGTTGAAGAGCGGTTTGCGCGTGTGACGAACCGAAGCCGCGCGCGAGGGCATGCGCACTTCGTAGTCCAACCCATTGTAACCCCAGCCCGAGACCTTACGCACATTGCGCAAGAGTGGCCCTTGGAAGAGACGCTGCGGGTAGATGTCATGCGCCATCCAGTTCACAGGTTTGGGGCTGACCAAAGGTGACGTGGTCAAATCTTCGGCGGGCTCTGGCACCTGTTCGCCCAAGAGGAAGTGCGCTTCCATCGCGATGTGCGAGGCATCGCCCAAGGCATCTTCAGGGTAAATGCGGGCACGCACCACCTGATGACCGGTTTCGGCATCGGGCAACCGTTCGGCCGTGACACGCACCTTCAGCGTGCCAAACTTAAAGGAGAGCCAACGTGGTGCGCGGAGGTGTTCGATACTGCACAAGGCCAAGCGCGGGAAGAGACGGTGAGCCGCTTCAGCCATCAACTCGAGGCCCGAGGTCACCGAGAAGAGGGTCAAACCGCGCATCTGCGGATCGTGCATTGAGACGCCCGAGGTACCAATCGCGTAATCGTTCAAATAGGGATAATCTTCCAAACGCAAGACGCAGCGCAAGCCCAACAACTCTGGCGTTCGGGCAAATTCGGTTGCACCACGCAACAACGGCATTTCCAAACCGTCACGCGGATGTTCCAAATAGACCTCATGGCTATGCGAGACGCCCGAATCTTCGGCCACCACCGTCTGTTGCATGCTCAAGATACGCGAGACGTCAATCAATTCGGGGTGAATCGCAGGCAAATCGCGCAGGAGTTTCAACGTCAGGGTTTGGTTGCTCTCATCGGCAATCGGCGTGGTAAAATCCAACCGTTTGGCGTGGTTGAAGAAGCGAATCTTCGAGTAGTCAATCGCCACACCATGCGCCGCCAACAAGCCCAGCGCCTGACCCACCTGCACGCCGCCCGAACGGTGCAGGATCTGCATCGGGATCACGGCTGGGGGTTCGTCCGTCTGGTCGGCAAGAATTTTGGAAATCAACGGCGTCAAGAGACCACGCGCACCGACTTCCACAAAGATGCGATAGCCATCGGCATACATCTGGCGAATCATCGCACGGAAATCCACGGGCGCAGCCATCTGTTCGGTCAAGCCCGCAATGACGGCTTCAATCGTGTGCCCCATCGGTTGGGCATCAACGGCGGAGTAAAAGGGAATCTGCGGTTCACAGGTCACATGGCGCGTAAAGAACTGTTCAAAGTGCTGTTGCACCGCGGCGACAGGCGTGCCCGTATTCACCGGAATCACAAAGGGTTCGGCCACCGAAACGCCACCCGCCGCGCTAATAGTCTCTTCCAATTCAGCCTTGAGGGCAGGCGCCACAATTAAGACGCAGTCATCATCCGTCAAGGTCTGCGACACAAGCGCATTGTCCGCATGCTGTGCCACCCACGCTTGCAGGGTTTCAACCGTAACGCCCGAGACGGTCAACTGCCACCAGTCGGTGAAGGCAGAGGGTTCGGTACTCAGGCGCAACAAGAGTCGTCCGGCATCGCGCAAAATCTGTACCAAGCTCAATTTGGGGTTGTGATGCGTCGCATGGAAGGCCGAGAAGGCCCCCAAGCCAACGCCACAGACGGCATCGGGTTTAACGCCCACCGACAACAAGAAATCTGCAAAGACCTTACTGGCCAAATAGGTCGAAGCCGAGGCAAGCAAGGGTAAAAAGTCACGGGAAGCGGCCAAGGAGAGCGTGTGCTCAGGTGCCGTTGAGAAGAGCCATTCCGAAGGGGAAGCCACATCGCAAAAACCCGAGAAGGCCTCTTCCATGTCGTCAAAACGTTGACGCACGCCATCAAAGGTGAGCGCCAAGTCACGCATCATCTCCAAATGGAAGCTGCCGGTGCCAGGGAAGACAAAGGCGATCTTGCCATTGGTGTGCATGAGGGGTTTGGTGGTAAAGAAGACGCCCGACTTATCACGCATCCTGGCGCGACCACTACGTAAGGCGTTGAGGGCAAATTTGAGTTTGCGCACCATCTCATCCAACGAGGTCACCCAAAGGCCCACCACGTGACGATGGTCGCGGGCATCACACGTTGCCGTATAGACCACATCAATAAGACGCAAGCCCGAACTCTTCTCCACAAAGGTCAAGATGCGCACCACCTCATCGGCTAACGCCGGCACAGTGTCTGCACCGATGAGACACAAGACCCCTTCAGAACGTTCCAGTCTCATTCGCCGACCTCCTCAAGAATCGCCGCGCCCGAACGGCCCGTGTGGGAAATGGTAGAGACCGCCAAACGGCGCGGACGCGTGGAGGATGCAATCCAAGGACGCGCCTCTTGCACCCAGTAGTAGGGTTGTTCGGCCTCTTTCAAACGGAAGGATTCGTCCACCGGCGTCACCGAAGGCGGCAAGACGCGATGGCTAATCGCCAAGATGCCCTTGAGCAAACCCAAAGCGCCCGCGGCCGTCATCGTATGGCCGAACGAGGTCTTGGCCGACCCCAGCGCGAGCAACGGAATATGCGCGCCGCGATTCACCGTCAAACGTTTGAGCAACGCCTCTTCTGCCACGTCTTCCATCGGAATACCTGAGGCGTTCATCTCCCAGTAGTCAATATCGCGGAACCCATTGGGGATGCGACGCAACGCGCGGTGTAACGCACGACGCAACGACTCTTCAAGCGCTTCAGGACTTTGAGGTGGAATACCCGAAATCTGACTACAACCATGCAACTTTGCATAGATGGGCGAACCCGATGCGCGGGCATCATCCAAGCGACGCAAAACAAAGGCTGCGCCCCCTTCACCTGGCAATGTCCCCGTGGTCGCCTGCGTAAAGGGTGCCAAACTCATGCCTTTGCAAAACGGCATCAGCGCCGCTTCACCCGCCATCTGCGTCTGCGGAATCGGCGGTTGCAACGCCAAGACCACCGCCACATCGCACTGCCGTTGGCGCAACGCATTGGAGGCCGCTTCCAAACCTGCGAAGACCGAACTCTCCCCTGCCGTGCAGAGGCTCGCCGTATCACAAGCTCCAATCGTCTGTGCCAATGCACGCACCACGCCATCGCCACGCGCCAACTCCAGTTGACGACGCTTTAATAATGGTAACGTGTTCGTGATTTCGGTTCGTAAGGCATCCATCTGCTCATACGACGCATCGGGGAAGAAGCGCTGAAGGGTTCCCAAAATCTGCCCAACAGCATTCGCGTGCCACAACCAGTTAACCAACGCAGGATTGAGCCCTGCATCATAGCC
>JAFYMU010000021.1 GCA_017548245.1 Kiritimatiellia bacterium
GTGCAATCGAATAACCGCTTATGACGTTTGTCTGTAAATTTATGATAGTGTATGATTCTTTCTGTAAATTGCGTCGTGCGCGTACCATTAAATAAAAGGGATGTTGAGGAATGAAGCGGGTTTATGGATTTAAAGTCAGTGGAGTCATCCTTCCGGATGGCTGGAAATCTGTTTTGGGGCCGACTTGGCGGCTTGTATGCGCTTTATAATGCGATGAATGGATGGGGTTGTTCAATGCCTGCGTCAGTTGGGATTGTTTCGCTTACGATTTATTTAACAAATGCTCGTAAAGCAAAACAACGATTAGCCTAGGGAATGTATCGTCATTGTTCTCGTTTTCTCTAGAAGATGGGTCTCGTGAATAAACCGGAAAGAAGAGGTTTTCGCAAATATGTGAGGCTGCGTTGCAGGAATTGCGAACTTAAATCGTTGTTTTAAGGATGAATGAGTGAAAATTCTTTTGTAAGAATGTGATTTTCGCTGCTAGTATTGATTACTGTTTTAGCGCAGAAGGGGTGGATTTTTGGATTTTAAGGCGGAGGAGAATGGGTGAAATGGGCTAAAAAGGGCGTTTTTAGGGTGGTTTTTGCCTAATCAAAAGCACTGCAATTGTCTCTGCAAAAGCACTGCTTTTGACCATCAATTGCAGTGCTTTTGACGAACAAAAGCAGTGCTTTTCAACCTCCAATTCCACTGCTTTTGAAGGCCCTTGAATCGAGGCTCGATTGGGCTTGAATCGAGGCTCAATTGAGAAGGCAAAACAAGTGCTTTTGAAAACGGGGTAAAAGGGTGTGTTTTGGGGATTGGCTAGGAGACATTGCGTGATTTGTTGCGCGATGGACCTGTAGAAGGGCGTCCTTAAGGGTGATTTTCCAAACAACGGGATTGCCTCCCGTGCCCTGCCTATTTAATTAAGGTAGCGATCAGAAGGCGGTTGAAGGGAGGTGTAAATACTTTTTTTGAGAAAATGTAAAAAAGTGCTTGCATTATGAAATTGCGCTGTGCTATACTATGCGCATTCCTTTTCGGGGGTATAGCTCAGTTGGTAGAGCGTTTGAATGGCATTCAAAAGGTCAGGGGTTCGACTCCCCTTACCTCCACCATAAAAAGGAAGATTGAGAGGAAGACGGCTAACGGCCGTCTTTTTTTGTTTTTTAGGCGGTTTCATTTTTGCACTGATGGTATAGGTAAAGGGAGTCGAACGATGGGGAAGTGGGAGGGATGTTGGTCTGGAATGAGGATTTATTGCTAGGAATGCGTTCTTTTGGCGGTTTGGAGGGGGTAGAGTGTGGTAGAATAGGGCGGATATGAAGAATGATTTTCCTGTTACTTTGCGGCGTCCGTTAGTCGTCTTTGATATTGAGTCGACGGGTACGTCGCCGCGTGCTGATCGTATTATTGAGTTGGCGGCGATTCGGTTGAATCCGGATGGGTCGCGTGACGAACGTGAGTGGTTGTTGAATCCGCAGATGAAGATTCCCGTGGAGGCGATTGCGATTCATGGGATTACGGATGCTGAGGTGGAGGATTGTCCGACCTTTGCTGAGGTGGCGTCTGAGATCTTTATGTTTTTTGATGGGTGTGACTTGGCGGGTTTCTCGGCGGGTTACTTTGATGCGCAGATTCTGAATGAGGAGTTTTTGCGTTGCGAGATTCGCAATTTCCATCCAGAGGGGCGTGCGTTATTGGATGCCCAGAAGATTTACCATAAGCGCGAACCGCGTGATTTGACGGCGGCGTTGAAGTTTTACTGCAATGCAGACTTGGGTGAGGCTGCGCATGGGGCAATGGCCGATACGCGTGCTACGTTGGATGTGCTGATTGGTCAGTTTAAGCGTTATCCGGATTTGCCGCGTGATATTGAAGCGTTGGATAAGCTGTTTAATCCGCAGGATCCGTTGAACGTAGACCGCATGGGCCGTTGGCGTTGGGTCAATGGTGAGGTGTGCGTGAACTTCGGTAAGAAGAAGGGCGCCAAGTTGGTTGAATTGGCTCAAGGGATTGTGCCGGATGGCAAGTCCTTCTTGAAGTGGATGGTGAAGAGTGATTTCCCAGAGGATACGCGTGCGGTGGCAGAGAATGCGTTAAGGGGCATTTATCCGTCGCGTGGGCGTCATTAAGCGTGCTTTTGAATGAATTGATTAGCAGAAGGAGTTTGACCGATGCATGATATTAGACCTTTTATGGATGCGTTTCGTGAAACGGGTTCGTATCGTACGCCTGCGGAACGTTTGGGCAAGTTGCGCAAGAATTCGTGGTGGACGTCGTTCGTCTACAACGTGCGCGGTTTGGGCGGTTCGATGGGACGCGCCACATGGCTTTCGCACTTAGGGAAGTTCCATGACTTGCAGTGGCAGGAATGCGGCTTGCATTTGTTGTGGGAGACCGAACGTATGGGCACCGAGGTCATCATTGAGGGTTTTGAGAACTTGAAGGGGATTGGTCCTGCGGTGGTCGTGGGCAATCACATGAGTTTGTATGAAACCTTTGCGTGCCCGGCATTGGTGCGCATCTTTGGTGATGTGGCGATTGTGCTCAAGGAATCGTTGATGAAGGCGCCGCTCTTGGGGCAGACCTTCGCGACGCGTAAGATGATTCCGGTGAGCCGTAAGGACCCGAAGGCAGATTTGAAGGCTGTGTTGACTCATGGCGAACGTTTCTTGCGCGAGGATAATACGTCGGTGTTGCTCTATCCGCAGGGCACGCGTCAGTCCTATTTTGATTGCCGCAAGTTTAACACGTTGGGTGTGAAGTTGGCGCAGAATGCGGGCGTGCCGGTGGTGCCGATTGCGGCGCAGACCGCTTTCTTGGGCGTGGGCCGTTACACGAAGGATTTTGGTCCTGTGGACACCTCCGTTCCGGTTCGCTTTGCGTGCGGTCCTGCGATTCAGGTGACGCGTGCGAATGCGAAGGAAGCGCAGGCGCAGTGTGTGGACTTCATTGCCTCGAAGCTCGAAGAGTGGGGGTGCGTTGAGGTGCGTCGATGAGATGCGCCTTGGGGGTGAAGGCTATTGCGGCGATGCTCATGTTGGGCATCGCCGAATTTGCTTGGGCACAGTTCTCCATCCAGGAGATGTTTGAGGCAAATGTGATTACCAACCGCATGCAGGAGACGATGCCGGTGCGCGTGTGGCGGAATTACAAACCGTCGGATTGCCCGGTGCCTGTGTTGGTGTTGCTGCATGGTAGCGGCGAGTGTGGGCAGGATAATGCGAAACACTTGCCAGCGTTCGCACCGATTCACCGTCAGGCCTTGATTGATGAGGATTTGCCGCCGGCGTTGTATCTGGTGCCGCAGTGTACGCAACGCAATGCGTGGGTGCGCACGATTGCTTTTCAAGCGGACTATCGCGTGCCGCGTTATCCCGCTCCAGCGTTGCGAACGGTGAAGGAATACCTGGATCAATTGGTGGAAGAGGGGATTGCAGATCCCGACCGCCTCTACTTGATGGGGCTTTCATTGGGCGGCTTTGGCGTGTGGGATGCCATTCAGCGTTGGCCGAACACCTTTGCGGCGGCGGTGCCGATTTGCGCGGGCGGTTCGGTTCAAGATGAGGCGATTCAAAACGCCAAGACGACATCGGTTTGGGTCTTTCACGGCGATAAGGATGTGAATGTGCCGGTGGCATGTTCGCAACGGATGGTGGCGAAATTGACCGCAGCGGGCGCGAATCCGAAGTACACCGAGTACAAAGATGCGGGCCACAATGTGTGGACGCGCGCCTTTAAGGATACGGCACTCTTGAAGTGGGTCTTCCGTCAACGTCGCGGGAAGAAGGAGTCGACCTCCAAGGGTTTTTGGGGGCAGTTGAAGGCGTATGTGACGCCAGATTAAGTAATGCGTTAGGGTGGGTATGAGCTTGCGTATTGTTTGGATTTTATTTACGGTTCTTGCGGTGATTACGGCAGTTGGCCCCGTGCGTCAACTCAAGGCTCCGCTGTGGTTTCGCCTGCTTTTGGGCTTCTTCTTTATCTCGGCGTCGCAGGGGTATGTGTTGCAGAAGCTCTTTGATGCCTCGGTGATGTGTCCTGATAAACTGCCCTTCTGGTTGCTCGTGCCTGCCAAGTGGGGCGACATTACCACGTTAACCACTGGGTGCGCCTCGTTGCTTTGGTGGGGGCTGCGTTTGCTTCGTGTGAAACTGACGCCGCTCGCGCCGTTGGTGTTAGGCGTTCTCCTCGGCACGTGGATGTTGTACATGGGCGAACGCCAACCGCCGATTCGCGAACGCGTCTTGGAAGTGCCGCAGTTGCCGGCCGAAGCAGAAGGTCTGCGCGTTGCCGTGATTGCCGACTTGCACATTGACTGTTGGCGCAGTCGCGCGTGGTGCGAACGCTTTGTGGAACGCCTCAATGCGGCGCAACCGCAGTTGATTCTCTTTACGGGTGACCAAGTGGATGGCGAGTTCGAACGTCGCATCGATGATTTGGCACCGTTGGCCGCCTTGCAGGCACCGTTGGGCAAGTTTGTGATTAGTGGCAACCACGAGTGCATGTTTGACGTGGAGGCGTATCTGCGTTACTACCAAACCCTAGGCTTGACCGTGCTGGATGGTAAGACGGAGGTGGTGCGTGGCGTGACCCTTTTGGGTTTGCCCGACTCCTTGTCGTTGACCGATTATGAGAATGCGGCGATGTTGGAAACGATGATGGCGGAATTGCCACAGTCGGCCTGTACGCTGCTTCTTGTGCATAAGCCTGGCATTGCAAAACTCGCGGATGTCTTGGGTGTGGATGCGCAACTCTCGGGGCACACCCATGGTGGTCAATTCCCTGGGTTAGCGTTCTTGATGAAACGTTTTAATGAAGGCTTTGTGCGTGGGCACTACACGTTGCCGAACGGGTTAAGTCTCTTTGTGGCGCCCGGGAGTGCGGCGTGGATTGGTTTCCCGTATCGTCTCTATTCGTCTGAGATTTCGATTTTGACGTTAACGCGTGCGAATCGGTAAGCGCGTGGAAGGAGGTCTTGAGTGAATCCCATTACCTACTGTATGAATGTTCACAAAGGGGAGAGCTTGGAGTCTATTCAAGCGGCACTTCGCGATGTGACGATTCCGTTGCGTGAGGCGTTGGGCGAACCCGGGGCCTTTCCGATTGGCTTGCGTTTAAGTGCGGCGGCGGCACAACAGTTGCGTCTGCCCACAACCTGTCACCGTTTTTCGACCTTCTTGTCGCACAATGACTTGGCGGTGATTGGCATTAATGGGTTTCCCTATGGCGCCTTTCACGATGCTTGTGTTAAGACATCGGTCTACCAACCCGACTGGGCTTCGCCCGCACGAAGTGCCTACACGCGCGACCTCTTCTATGCGTTGTCGCATTTGCCCGTGGCTCGCATGGGCGACTATGTGCCGAGCGTGACCACGGTGCCGTTGGCCTATGATGAAGGTCACGGTATCTCGGAAAACATCTTTGAAGAACTCTGTTCGATCGCGCTCTTCTTGCGCAAGTTAGAGGGCTTTACTGGCAAACGGATGTGCTTGGCTTTGGAACCCGAACCCGACTGTTTGCTTGAGTCGACGCAGACAACGATTGACTTCTTCGAACGCCTCTGGCGTCATCCGTTGTGGGTGCCTGCTTATCGTAATTACATTGGCATCTGCTTTGACACCTGTCACTTCGCCTTGGGTTATGAAGATCCGTTGCATGCGTTGCGAACCATTGTCTCGGCGAATGTGCCGGTGGCCCGCATTCAGGTCTCGGCGGCATTAGAATTTAATCGTTACACGACGGCCGAGGACTTGCGTCCCTTTATTGATCAGCAATACCTCCATCAGACCCGTCGCCGCGAAGCGAATGCCGACTTGACCTGTTTTGATGACTTGACCGAGGAGGTCTTGCCGCAAATCGTTGGACAGAGCGGGCGCATTCACTACCATGTGCCGTTGGCATGGGCAGGAACCGCACAGTTGGAATCAACGCGCCGAACCCTAACCTCCGCCTTCTGGCGTTATGTTCGTGCCGGTGGGTGGCCCTTAGAGGTGGAGACCTACACGTACTTTGTCTATCCCGAAGCCTTCCGCAAGCGGACGCTCTCCGAGTGGTTGTTGGAAGATTTGCTCTGGGTGAAACGTCAGTTACAATCGGTGTAAGGAGGTGCGATGAAGGATTTAAGTGGTAAGGTGGCAATTGTCACAGGCGGCGCTAAAGGTATTGGTAAGGCGATTGCCGAACGCTTTGTTGCAGATGGTGCTTCGGTCGTGGTGGCCGATTGTGATGAAACCGCCGGGCAGGCCTTGGCCGAAGCCTCGCAGGGTGCCATTGTCTTTGAAGTATGTGATGTCTCTGATGAAGCCGCGGTCGAACGTGTATTGGAGGCGACGGAGGCGCGCTTTGGTAAGATTGATATCTTGGTGAATGATGCGGCTGTACAATTGAATAAGCCGCTTCTTGAAACCTCTGCGGCGGACTTTGATCGCGTGATGCGCGTCAATGTGACGGGCGCCTTTCTCTTTATGAAGGGGGCGGCAAAGCGTATGATTGCCAAGCAGATTGCAGGCAGTATCGTGAACTTCTCCTCCACGTTCGCGATTGTGGGTTCGCCGGGTTATTTGGCGTACCATGCGAGTAAGGGCGCGATTGCGTCCATGACGCGTGCGGCGGCGGTGGCATTGTTGCCGCACAACATCAAGGTCAATGCTGTTGCGCCGGGGACAACGTTGACGCCCGGCTTGTTGGATGGTGCACGTGACACGGGGGATGAAGCGGCAGGATTGGCCAGCTTTATGGCGTTGCAACCGATGAAGCGTTTTGGCAAGCCTGAAGAGATCGCCAATGTGGTTCGCTTCTTGGTGGGAGAAGAATCGGACTACTTGCGCGGTTCGGTGGTGGTCGCAGATGGCGCGTACACGATTGTTTGAGATGCGCGCAAGGGCTTAAAAATAAATCACGGTCGCTATTCGGCGACCGTGATTTATTTTATTGGGGGAGACGCGTGTTACTCGGCGACCTGTTCGGTCGGAGCGGGTTCGCTAGCCATAGCGTCCTGAATCATCGGCAAAAACTTATCCGCGAGCGAGGCTAAGAAGACGATAATCAGAATGGTCGGCAAGACATAGGTGATGTAACCGCGGAGGGCGTTGGTAAAGCGCAAGCCGCTACCTGTGTTGGCCTCCTTCAAGAAGTTTTCCCAACCCCAATAGCGCTTGCTCACGCAGAAGATGAGGAAGGCTAACGAACCGAGGGGCAGCGCAATGTTGGAGACCAAGAAGTCTTCCAAGTCGAGGATGCAAGAACCTGCGCCCAAGGGTTGGATATGGCCCAGGACATTGAAGCCCAATGCGCACGGAATGGATAAGAGGAAGAGGGTTGGAGCCACCATCATAATCGCCTTATGACGCGTGCATTGGCGCGCTTCCATCGTCATGGCAACGATATTTTCGAAGACTGCAATCACCGTGGTAAGGGCTGCCAACGCCAAGAAGGTGAAGAAGGCGGAACCAATCCAACGGCCCAAAGGCATCTGTGCGAAGACCTTGGGAAGGGTCATGAAGATCAACGAGGGGCCCTGGTCGGGATTGACATTGAAGGCGAAGCATGCAGGGAAGATGACTAAGCCCGCCAAGAAGGCGACAAAGGTGTCAATACCGATAATCTTGGCCGATTCACCAACGAGCGTGTACTTGCGAGAGGTGTAGCTACCAAAGATGGACATAGAGCCAATACCCAACGAGAGGGTGAAGAAGCTCTGACCCAATGCGGCAAAGAGAATTTGTGCAAGGCTGCGTTCCTTCAAGATGTCAAGCGAGGGCTTGAGGTAGAAGGAGACACCGTGTTCAGCACCGGGCAACATCAACACATAGATGCAGAGACCAACCAAAAGCACAAAGAGCGCAATCATCATCTTCTTGGTGACGCTCTCAACGCCCTTCTTGAGACCTAAGGCACAAACGCCGAAGCCAATGAAGGCCACAATGGCGGTCCAGAGGATCTGTTGGTTCGCGCTACCGACGAAGCCGCCAAAGAAGGTTTCAGGTGCGGGATTGGAAAAGTCCCAAGCGCCCGAGAGTAACTTGGTCGGGTAGGCGAGCATCCAACCTGCCACCGTGGTGTAGAACATCATCAACATCCAGTTCGCGGCCACTTGCAAACGCGAGATGACGCGATAGGCGCCAGGATTCGGGATGAGTTTGTCATAAGAGGTGATGACCGAACTCTGCGAGGCGCGTCCCACTGCGAATTCTGCCGTCAACATCGGCAAGCCGAAAATCAACAGGAAGAAGATATAGAGAAACACAAAGAGTGCGCCACCATTTTGACCCACAATGAAGGGGAATCGCCACACATTGCCAAGCCCAACGGCACAGCCTGCAGAGACCAAAAGAAAGCCAAGGCTTGTCGCCAGCGTTTCGCGTTTTTCACTCATGATATAGACCTTCCACAATCATTGAACCAAAGAAATTTCCATTGCGCACCGATGCGTTCAAAGGCCATGACGGTGCATGTATCAAACAAGGCGGGTGCTTGCAAACTTAAGGAGCGCGCCAATTCACCAATCGAGCACATATGGCCGACGACCATGACTTCATTGACATCAAGCGCTTCAATAATTGCACGCATCGAGTAGGGATCACCCGAAGGAGAGAAGTCGGGCGATTCAACGGGATCGTAGTCCACTTGAAGCGTTTCGGCAATCAATGCCGCCGTCTCTTGGGCGCGACGATAACCGCTTGTGAGAATCACCGAGGGATTGGCACGTTGTGCCTTCAAAAAGGTGCCTGCACAACGGGCTTGCGCTTCGCCAATCGTGGAGAGCCCAGGTCCACGTTCTGACGTGTAGTCCGATTGGTAAGCGCCGTGACGAATAAGATAGAGACGCATCGCGATTATCCTTGCGTAGGAGCAGATGCTTCAGCGGTCTGCTTTGCAGGAGCGCCTGCACGCGGTTTACGACGGCCACGCGGACGGCGACGACGCGCCTTACGCGAATGCGGGTTGACCGGCGGCACAAAGTCACCATCCGCTTCATGGCGCGCCGCAGGCCCCGCGCTGCGATACAAACGTTTCCACGCATCAATCTGCCAAGAGAGATTGGGGAAGAGATGCTTAAAGGCTTCTGCACCTTGCAAAATCTCAGGGAAGAGACCGTGGTTAATGAAACGTACATCGCGCGAAGAGGTTGCTTCAGGACGATTGGTAAAGCGGTCGGAGAGTTCCAAAATGTCGACCGCCGTCATCCACAGTGCGCGGGGGAAACGGTAGTACTTCACAATCGGTGTGAGGACGCGTTCGGCGGCAATGCGACGCAAGTGGTTGAGGTTGGAACGCTTCCCAGCATTCTTGGCACGAATGGTTTCCGCGGTTTCCGCCACAAAGGGTTGGAAGAGCATCGCAAAGGCTACGGCATTCGAGACCTCTTGCGTCTGTGCGAGTGTATCGAGGGCGTTCAAGGAGGCCCACACCTTTGCTTCACGTTCCTTCGATTCGTGCATCCACTTGGCCAAGGAGGGCAACAAGTTATCCAGCAAACCGTATTCGTAGGCGAGGCGGATGGAACGTTCGGTGGCGCCATGAACAAAGAGACGTTGAATCTCTTCACAGATACGCGAGATGGAGGCGTTGGCGAGTTCGTGGGCGAACTTCTTCATCGCCTTGATGTCATTGGGGCAAATGTCAAAGCCGAGCTTTGCCGCAAAACGCACCGCACGCATCATGCGCACCGGGTCTTCGCGGAAGCGAATGCACGGATCGCCAATCGAACGAATGCACTTGTCCTGCAAGTCTTTGAGGCCGCCGACGTAGTCAATAATCGAAAAGGTCTTGATGTCGTAGAAGAGACCGTTCACCGTAAAGTCGCGGCGAAGGGCATCTTCTTGGGGTGTGCCGAAGGTGTTATCTTCCGACTGGTAGAGGCCATGTTCGTCTTGCACTGCATTGGGATTGGGCGCCTTGCGGAAGGTGGCGGTTTCAATCACCTTCTTGCCAAAGACGATATGGGCCAAACGGAAACGTTTGCCCACCAAGAAGCAGTTCTTAAAATTATGACGGATTTCATTCGGACGAGCATCCGTGCCGATATCAAAGTCCTTAGGTGCGCGACCCAAAAGCAAGTCACGCACACTGCCACCTACGAGGTAGGCATCGTAGTTCAAAGAGGCTAAACGATAGAGGACTTTAAGCGCATCTGGGTCAATGTCGCGGCGCGAAAGGCAATGTTCTGCTCGAGGGATAATCTTTGCTTTATTTCGTTTGCGGAGAAAAAACATATCAACCAAGTTCTTCTAAAATCGTTTGATTCAGCGGAATGCTGTGCGAGGGAGACGTTATCGGCAGTGATGCCGACAACGCCTTACCATGCATTGGCTTCAGCTTCACGACGCTGACGTTCTTCCTTATTGTTGCGCGTGGTCTTTTGTTCACCAGCCAAGCGCACCTTGTCATATTTGTCATTCAGGCGTTGGACTTCGGCAAGGAAGGGGGAGTTCGAAAGCTTCTTCTGGTACTTCAACTCATCTGCGACGGCCTTGGCGTAGGCATTCTTGTCGCGAACCCATTCGATACGGCTATGCGCATACTTGGGATCGCCTTCGTCTGGAATGTTGGTGAAGGCACCGATGAAGATGGACTGACGCACAAAGAGAGCCCATTCGTTTTTGGTCTTCTTGGTGTTGCGCTGACTTGCATTGGTAAAGTTAGAACGCAACAACGCAGTCAAGTCTGCACCAGCTTGGGTATTACCAAAGTCCGTGTTACGCGCCAACGCCTTGTCACCCGTACAACCATCGGTGACGCTCACAAAGTAGTTCGAGAAGCCCTGCATCAAGTCCAAAATCTTGGAGGCGTTACCCTTGCGAGCGCCTGCTAAACGGAAGACGACGTCGGTATTGGCGATGTTCAACACCATGGCCGAACGCAAGAGTGCCTCTTGTTGGGCCTGGCTAGCATTCTTCCAACTTTCAGACGAGGCGGTATACATGTCCAAGATGTGCAATGCCATGCGCGAATTTTCCCACGAGGCCAAACCAATATTCATCGCTTCGCAGAGACCAATGTGCCAACGGATATTGTTGCGCAAATAGTTCATTTCGGTGGAATTGCAATTGGCATTGGTCATCTTCTCGAAGCCCGTGAGCTTGGTCTTCTCGTTGGTGATTGGACCATAAATCGGCGGCAAGTGCCAACCCACCGTGGAGACGGCAATGGTATCCACCGAATGGTGTTGGTCGGCATAGTATTTGCCATTGCGATAGCTGTAGGTCATGAAGGCGCGGTGACCCGGTTGGCCCATCCCTTGTGCCGGCGTGCCAATCGAACGTTGTGCAAATTCGGCCATCGTGGACAAGCGTCCACAAACACCACCGTCAATTTCAATACGGGGCGTTGCATCGGGATGCCAATCACCATCGTTGTAACGAATTTCAGGCTTGGTGTAGTCAAAGGAGTAGGTGGCGTAACCCGGCACTGAGCCCTTGTTTTTATACACCAACCACCAGAAGGTCGATTCGTCCAATGGGTCGTCTTGCGTTAAGAGCAATAACAACGGCCACGGTGCCTTGGAGAGGGGGAAGCGACCCGAACGTTCGGCGCCCTTTTCTTCGTAACGCATGATGCGCAAGCAGAGGTTATCGGTGATGGAACCATTCATGCGCGGCGGATAACGTCCTGCCACATGGGCAATCTTGTCCCACGGCAACTGCTTGGGTTCGCGTCCTTCAGAAAGCTTAATGCTCGTCTTGTTGTAGAAGGCGATGGCAGAGAGGCCCATGATTTCATAAATCTTGACCTTGCCATTCTGCTTCAACCAATTTGCCGTGCGCTTGGCATCATTGTCATTGCCAAGGTCAAATTGACTGTGAAGGCGCTGCTCCCACTGCTGCTGGGTGCGTGCATCTTTGTAGACGTTACCATTGGAATCGCGAGCTAATGCACTATCAGGAGTAGGATTGACATCGTGGTTGACAGACCAACCGCGACGACGCGACACTTCTTGTTCA
>JAFYMU010000002.1 GCA_017548245.1 Kiritimatiellia bacterium
CTTCCACATCCTGGTAGAGCGCCGCGATGGTCTCGTTGGGCCGATACCATTCCAACATGGTAAACTCGGGATTGTGCTTGCGGCCGCATTCGTATTCACGAAAACAGGGGCCGATTTGGTAGATTTTACCTGCGCCCGCGGCGAGCAAACGCTTCATATGAAGTTCTGGAGAGGTGCGCAACCAACGGTTCGGCCCCGCGGGTGGCGGTTCCAAAAAGGCCTCATTCGCAGGGGCAGGGATGCGAACAGGCGTCTCGACTTCGCAGAAGTCGCGTTGGTCAAAGAAGGCACGGATGCGCTGCAAACAGGCCGCACGCGCTTTTAAGAGGGAGAAATCAAGCGTTCCAGAATCATTCATGGCGTCATTATAACATAGCCAAAGGCGTTGGTGTTGAAAATTGTAATAATTCTTTTTTACTCTGCTTAAAGATTGTTATTGTTGGGTTTTTAAAAATAAACACCACGCGGAATCGCGTGGTGTTTAGAGGTTGTTTCAAAGGGGATTGAAACAATTAGCAGTGGCCCTGAGCAATCATGGCGTCAGCAACCTTTTCGAAGCCTGCCACGTTTGCACCGAAGACGTAGTCGCCCTTGCGGCCATACTTTTCAGCGGTGTCATAAGCGCTGTCGTGGATTGCCTTCATGATATCCTTGAGCTTGGCGTCCACTTCAGCGGCGGACCAAGAGAGGCGCATCGAGTTCTGGCTCATTTCGAGACCGGAGACCGCCACGCCACCAGCGTTTGCAGCCTTACCAGGAGCGAAGGCCACGCGGCCATTGAGGTACTTCACAGCCTCGGCGGTGCAACCCATGTTGGAGGTTTCGACCACCATGATGCAACCATTTTCAACGAGCTGCTTTGCGTCTTCTTCGTTCAATTCGTTCTGGATGGCGCAGGGGAATGCGATGTCGCACTTGACTTCCCAAGGCTTGCGGCCCTTGACGAACTTCGCACCGAACTTTTCTGCGTAGGGTTCAACCACGTCGTTGTTGCTGGCGCGGAGTTCGAGCATGTAGTTCACGCCTTCCTGCGTCATACCCTTTTCGTCGTAGACGTAACCGTCAGGACCCGAGATGGTCACCACCTTAGCGCCGAGCTGGACGAGCTTTTCAGCAGCACCCCAAGCCACGTTGCCGAAGCCAGAGAGCGCAACCGTCTTGCCCTTGATGTCCTGGCCGAGCTTTTCGAGCATGTACTGTGCGAAGTAGACCGTGCCGTAACCGGTTGCTTCCGGACGAATCAAGGAACCGCCGAAGGGGCGACCCTTACCGGTGAGCACGCCCACGAATTCGTTGCGGAGGCGCTTGTACTGACCGAAGAGGTAACCCACTTCGCGGGCACCCACGCCGATGTCACCAGCGGGCACGTCCGTATCAGCGCCGATGTGCTTGGCCAATTCGGTCATGAAGCTCTGGCAGAAGCGCATCACTTCGTTGTCAGACTTGCCCTTGGGGTTGAAGTCAGAGCCACCCTTACCGCCGCCCATAGGAAGCGTGGTCAAGGAGTTCTTAAAGGTCTGTTCGAAGCCGAGGAACTTGAGGCCGCCCATCGTCACAGAGGGGTGGAAACGGAGACCGCCCTTGTAAGGACCGATAGCCGAGTTGAACTGCACGCGGAAACCGCGGTTCACGCGATAGTTGCCCTGATCGTCAATCCACGGCACGCGGAACTGAATCACGCGTTCGGGTTCCACGATGCGTTCGAGGATGGCGTTCTTTTCGTACTTAGGATTGGATTCAATAACCGTTTCGAGCGATTCGAGCACTTCAGTCACGGCCTGGATGAATTCTTTTTCATGGCCATTCTTCGCAATCGTCTCTTCGAGAACGCGGGCGACATACGGATTCATATTCGGTTACCTTTCGCTAGGTTGTTAAGAAATGTTCTACAAAATAGAATAGAAACCGGGTGCATATTTTAGCAACACCCATTCTAGCACGCAACAAAAAACGCAAACGGCGCGTTTTTTTGCTCAACTCCTATCCTGTTAAAGGCGCGAGTTGACAGCCTCTAACCCTTTTGGGTAGACTGTTTGACATTCGAAAAAACCGCAAAGCGCGCATCGGTATGCACGAAAGGACGCTGTTATGTTAGGTCAATTTACCTTCTACAATCCGACCCGTTTACACTTTGGTAGAGACGCCCTGCAAGCCCTCGCAGGGGAATTGGCCAATGTCGGCCCCGTGGTCCAATTCATTTATGGTAAGGGTTCGGTCAAGAAAACAGGCCTCTACGATCAAGTGATTGCCATCCTCAACGCGGCCGGAAAGACGATTGTGGAAGATCCAGGCGTGATGCCCAATCCCACCTATGCAAAGGTGAAAGAAGGCTGTGCGATTGCGCGAGATAACCAGGTGGACTTTTTATTGGCCGTTGGAGGCGGTTCGGTTTGCGACTATGCCAAAGCCGTTGCGGCCGGCACCTATTGCCCAGAAGATCCGTGGCAAAAGTATTACGAACGAGATGAGGCGGTCGACCATCGCGTGTTGCCGATTGGATGCATCCTGACAATGGTGGGTACCGGCAGCGAGATGAATGGCGGTTCGGTGATTACCAACCACGACGTTGATCTCAAGGTCGGCCACGTCTTTGAAGCCGCGCTCTATCCCAAGTTTGCCATCTTGAATCCAGAGTGGACCTACACCTTGCCCACCTATCAGATGGTAGCAGGCTTTTATGACATCATGTGCCACATTTTGGAACAATATCTCTCGGGTACAGACGACTCCACCAGCGACTACCTCGCAGAAGGGCTGATGCGTTCGCTCGTGCAAAGTACGTTCGTTGCCGTGAAGGAACCGACGAACTACGAAGCGCGTTCGAATATCATGTGGACCTCCACCTGGGCACTCAACACCCTGATTGCGCAAGGCAAGTCAACCGACTGGATGGTGCATATGATTGGCCACGCCGTCGGAACCTTTACAGATGCCACCCACGGCATGACCCTCGCCGCCGTGAGTATGGCCTATTACAAAACCATTCTGCAAGCCGGCCTCCCGCGTTTCAAACGCTTTGCAATCGCCGTTTGGGGCGTGGACCCAACAGGAAAGAGTGATGAAGCCATCGCCCTTGAAGGCCTCGAAGCCCTACGCCAGTGGATGAACGCCATCGGCCTTGTCATGAACCTCCGCGACCTCGGCGTCACCCCCGACATGATCCCCGCCATCACCAAAGCCACCTTCATCCTCGACGGCGGCTACAAAACCCTCACCCCAGACGACATCACCGCCATCCTCCACGCCAGCCTGTAAAGAGCCCTTCGGGCAGTTGCTGGTTGCTAGTTGCTGGTTGCTGGTTTCCCCGCCCTTTCGGGCTCGGGCGCATATTGGCTAGTTGCGCGGTGGGACTGTGAAATCGCGTTCTCAAGGCTGGCTACGCCGCTTTTAGCCCTGC
>JAFYMU010000022.1 GCA_017548245.1 Kiritimatiellia bacterium
AAGAGGCCCGCTTCTTCTTGGTCTTGTGTCTTTACCGTCAAGGGGATGATGAACAGGCTCGCGAATTGGCCGAGGCCTACGTTAAGATCTTCCCCGAATCGCCTCGCATCCCCGATGTGATTTTGTGGCTCTCCAAGAGTGACTTCAATCGCGGCGATTACAGCGCGGCCATGAAGGGCTTTTTGAACTTTGCCGAACGTTGGCCGAACGACCCTCGCGTTGCAAAGGCGCTCTATCTTGCCGCACGTGCAGCCTTCCAGAACCAGGAATACTCGTTGACGGTGGAATTGGTCAGCCAGTTGGCCAAATCCTTCCCCGAAGCCGACGTGATCCCTGAAGCGCGTTTCCTCCAGGCCGAATCCTTGGTGGAACTGGCTCGTCACGCCGAAGCCCGCGACCTCTTGCACGCCTTGATCCGCCGTTATCCGAACGCAGATTGGATTGCCCAAGCCTACGGTTTGCGCGGTGACTGCTTGGCGTATACGGCAATTGACGACCCGGAACGTTATGACTTGGCCTTGGCATCCTATCGTGAAGCGGTGCTCCGTTTGGAAGATGATTTGGATATTGCGTTGATGTATCTCTTCCGTATTGGGCGCGTGTTGGAACGTCAGAACTTGCGTGATGACGCTGCCGAACAGTACACGAAGTTGATTTACCGTGTGTTGAACTGTCCTGAAATTTCGCCCGTGGGCAAGCAGTGGTTCCAGAAGGCGTTGGCTCAATTGCGCGCAATCGAACGTTCGCGTGGTAATTTGTCGGCCTTTGAAACGTTGTTGCGCCGTGTGCGTCGTGCACAGATTCCAGGTGTGGAATTGCCTTGGTAAGTAGGCGACGTGTAACCGATTTGGATTTCTTTGAAAGGCTCCTAATAAGATGAGTTTGATTTGTAAGCATGTCGAAGCGCTTGAGGGTTATACACCTGGCGAACAGCCGCGCTTTGAGGGGATGATTAAGTTAAATACCAACGAAAACCCGTATCCGCCCTCGCCGAAGGTCGGTGAAGCGTTGGCCACGGTTGATTGGCAGAAGTTGCGTCTCTATCCCGATCCTGTCTGCCAGCAGGTGCGCCTCCAGATTGCCA
The DNA here is from genome assembly GCA_017548245.1 of Kiritimatiellia bacterium. Lineage (GTDB taxonomy): Bacteria > Verrucomicrobiota > Kiritimatiellia > RFP12 > DVOR01 > Spyradenecus. The sequence goes on from JAFYMU010000022.1 coordinate 1,085, forward strand.
AGAACCTGAATTGCGACCCCGAACAGGTCTTCGTGGGCAATGGTTCCGATGAGATATTGGCCTTGTTCACCCGTGCGTTTGTGGAAGTGGGCGGTGCAATCGGTTACTTTGACCCGACCTATTCCCTCTACTCGGTCTTGGCCGCTATCCGCGATGCCAAGGTCAAACCCTTGCCGTTGAATGACGACTTTACCTGTCCCATGCCGCCCGCCGACTTTGCCGACGCCTTCATTTGGACGAACCCCAATGCGCCGACCTCGGTCATGGCCGCCCCTGAAACCATCGCCACCTTTGCCAAGACCTTTAAGGGCGTGGTTCTCATTGACGAGGCCTACGCCGACTTTGCTCCTGCGAACTGTATGGCATTGGCCACGGCTCCTGACAATCAGAACACCGTGGTGATGCGCACCCTCTCGAAGAGCTTTTCGTTGGCAGGCGTGCGGTTGGGTTATTGCGTGGGCCCGAAGCGCTTGATTGAGGCCTTGTACAAGATTAAAGATTCGTACAACATGGATGCCTTGGCGCAGGTGATTGGTTTGGCCGCATTGAGCGATCTGCCCTACATGCAAGCCAATGCACAGCGCATTATTGATACGCGCACCGCACTCACGGCCGCATTGGAAGCGCGCGGGTGGGAGGTCTTGCCCTCGGCCACGAACTTCCTCTTCGCCAAACCGCCTGTCGCCGCCGCAGAACTGTTCGCCGCCCTGCGTGCCGAACACATCTTTGTGCGTTATTTCCCGGGACCGAAGACGGGCGCTTACTTGCGTATTACCATCGGCACCCCTGAAGAGGTGGCACGTCTCTTGGATGTGTTGGCCCGTTATCAAGCTTAAGTTGGAGAAGGCTATGCGTACTGCAGAAATTAAACGAACCACGCGTGAAACCGATATTACGTTGAAATTGAACTTGGATGGCAGCGGAAAGCATGCCATCTCCACTGGCGTGGGCTTCTTTGACCACATGCTCGAACTCTTTGCGCGTCATGCGTTGATTGACTTGGAGTTGACCTGCAAGGGCGACCTTCAGGTGGACTATCACCACACGGTTGAAGACGTGGGCCTCGTCTTGGGTTCGGCCTTGGATCAGGCGCTGGGCGAACGCCGTGGCATCGTGCGTTACGGTTCCTTCATGTTGCCGATGGACGAAGCACGCGCCGATGTCTTGGTGGACTTGGGTGGTCGTCCGTACTTGGTGTGGAAGATCTCCCATCCCGAACAGTACATCCGCGACTTCAACGTGCAGCTCTTGGAAGAGTTTATGCGCGCCTTCTGCACCAATGCCCGCATGAACCTTCACGTGGTCCAACCCTATGGCGCCGAAGTGCACCACGCCTATGAAGCCGTCTTCAAGGGGCTGGCCCGCGCCTTGCGTATCGCAATGGCCTATGATCCGCGCGAAACGGGCATCCCGTCGAGCAAGGGCACGATTTAATCGGTAGTAGAGAAAGAGATTAAAGTTATGGTGATTCTTCCCGCAATTGACTTGATGGACAACTGCTGCGTGCGTCTTCGTCAAGGCAAAGCCGATCAGCGAACCGTTTACTCGGACAATCCCGTTGCCCAAGCCCTCCAGTTTAAGGCCGATGGTGCCACCCAGTTGCACGTGGTGGACTTGGATGGCGCCTTTGCTGGCGAACCCAAACACACGGCTTTGATTGCCGAGATTGTGCGTCAGAGCGGCCTCTCCGTTGAAGTCGGTGGCGGTTTGCGAACCGATGATGCCGTAGCCGCCTTGATGGACGCTGGCGTTGCTCGTGCCATTATTGGAACACGCGCTTTGGAAGATATTGACGCTTTGACACGTTGGGTCGCACAGTATGGCGAACGCATTGCCGTGGGCATTGATGCGCGCAATGGCTTTGTGCAGACTAAGGGGTGGGTCGAAACCTCCACCGTGAAAGCCACTGACCTCGCCCGTAAGGTCGCCGCTATTGGCGTGAAGACCATCATCTACACCGATACCGCAACCGACGGCATGCTCGGCGGCACCAACCTGCAAGCCATGAAGGAAATGGCAGAAGCCGTTCCAGAGGTCAACATCATCGCCTCTGGCGGCGTCTCCTTACCCCAACACGTGGCAGATTTGAAGGCCCTCGGCTGCGCTAACCTCTGGGGCGCCATCGTTGGTAAAGCCCTCTACGAAGGCACCGCCACCTTACCCGAAATGATTGCCGCTAGCACCAGCAACTGATGTTGTTGGTTGCTAGTTGTTGGTTGCTAGTTGTTGGTTGCTAGTTGTTGGTTGAGCGGTGGGAGTGTGGGAGCGCGGGGTAAGGGGTGTTGCTGGTTGTTGG
>JAFYMU010000023.1 GCA_017548245.1 Kiritimatiellia bacterium
CTAATAACCAGCAACCAGCCCAAAGGGCGAAACAACTAACAACAAATTTATTTTTCGCTTGTATTTTTCTGGGGAGATGTGCTATTTTATGTGGACTTATGCGCGGAATTGACGAAGTGCGTACCAACTCCCTGGTGCTTTGTCCCGGCAGAATCCGTGCAAACAAGGTTCCCGAGAGCCGGACCAATGAAGGCTTCTTGAGCGGAACCACAGTTAATGAAAGACAGGGTACAAACATGACAAAGACGACTCTCCCCGAGTTGCCCAGCAATGATAACCGCAAGTGGTACATTGTCGATGCAGAAAACAAGCCCCTCGGCCGTTTGGCTGTGAAGGTGGCAAATGTGCTTCGCGGTAAAGACAAGGCCGATTTCGCTCCTTCCGTGGACACCGGTGCATTCGTGATCGTGATCAATGCACAGAAGGTGGTGCTCACTGGTAAGAAGAACGAGCAGAAGCTTTATTCGGACTTCACCGGCTGGCGTGGCGGTCTCACCAAGACCCCGGCTAACGTGATCCGTGAGAAGAACCCCACGCGCCTCGTGAAGGATGCTGTTTGGGGCATGCTTCCGAAGAACAACACCGCCGACATCCGCATGACCCGTTTGAAAGTCTACGCTGATGCCGAACATCCTCATGCGGCTCAGAAGCCTGAACCGCTCAGCATCTGATTGTCTTCGAAAGGATTGATCACAAATGGCTAACGAACTCACCAAAGGTACCGGTCGCCGTAAAACCGCAGTCGCTCACGTCCGTTTGGTCGCTGGCGAAGGCAAGTGGACCATCAATGGCGTTGCTGCTGAGCGTTACATCCCCAGCGAATCGCTCCGCGCTTACATCAACCAGCCTTTCGCTATGACCGACCTCGTCGGCAAGTATGACGTGCTCGTCTCCGCTAAGGGCGGCGGCATTGCTGGTCAGGCTGGCGCTATGCGTCACGCACTCTCCCGCGCACTCTGCGCATTGGACGCTTCCTATCGTGAAGTGCTCAAGAAGGCTGGCTGCTTGACCCGCGATTCCCGCATGAAAGAACGTAAGAAACCCGGTCAGCGTGGTGCTCGCGCCCGCTTCCAGTTCTCGAAGCGTTAAACCGTCTTGCAGGACAAACCTGCACAGACTTCCGAAGGGGGCGGACGTCTTCATCCGAGGACGTCGCCCTTCTTTCGCATTTTATCTGGGAGTTTCGGGTGGCGTAGCTGTCGCCTAAGCCTGGAGAATCTACGAAATTTAAAGGAGGACGCCACCTCATGGGTCTTCTTTCCAAAATTAAATCGATTTTAGGGATTGCCCCTAAATCCGATTCCAAACCGCGCCAAGCGCAGTCGCATGCTGCCGGCAAGAAGAATCGCCGGGACCATGGACGCAAGGGCGCCAATGGCCAATACCGTTCACGCACCGCCCGTCCGAGCCGTAATGGCGAAGGAACTGGCGAAGCCCGCGCGCAAGAGCAGCGTCATCAGAAGCCGCGCCGGGAGCAACAGAGGCCGCAAGCGTCGAAGACGCGTTCGGATGCGGCAGGTCAGCGCGATGCTAATCAGCAGCGTCAAGACTTTAAGGGCCAGCGTGACCACCATCGTCGTGGTCGCAACAACAAACATCAGAACCGTACTGCAGAGCGTGAACAACCGCGTACGGAGCGCAAGCCGCGCATTCTTGAAAACACCCCTGACGGCATGGAACGTCCGGGTGGTGCGTTTACCAAAGAACAGTTGAAGGCCTATGCCGCAGCTCATGCCGCATGGGATCCGTCCTCTTATGTCGTGCCTGAAGCAGAGGGCAAGAAGCGTTTTACCGACTTCGATTTGCCGTCTGAAATTTTGCATGCTGTTTCGGATTTGGAATTCCAGTACTGCACGCCGATTCAGGCTCAGTCGTTGGAATACTCGCTTGCGGGTAAGAATGTGGCAGGTCGCGCACAGACTGGTACGGGCAAGACGGCAGCGTTCTTGATTGCCGTGTTGACGCGTTACCTCCGCACGCCTGAAAAGCGTAATTTGAAGCCGGGCACGCCGCGTGCGCTCATCTTGGCGCCGACGCGTGAATTGGTGATTCAGATTTGTAAGGATGCTGAAGCTTTGGGTCGCTACTGTGGCGATGTGCGTTCGCTCGCTGTCTATGGTGGCATGGACTACAACCGTCAGCGTCGCGAACTCGAAGACGAACCCGTGGACTTGCTCGTGGCCACGCCTGGCCGCTTGATTGACTTTGTGCGCAATCACATTGTGGACTTGCGCCAAGTGGACACGTTGGTCATCGACGAAGCCGACCGCATGCTTGACATGGGCTTCATTCCTGATGTGCGCACGATTGTGAACCGTTTGCCTGACCGCGACCACCGTTGCACGATGCTCTATTCGGCAACGCTCAACGAAACGGTCATGAACTTGGCCGCGATGTGGATGCGTGATCCGGTGCGTGTGGAGATTGAATCGGACAGCTTGGCGACCGACACGGTGCGTCAGCTCGTCTACATTGCACGTTCGGAAGAGAAGTTCACGTTGCTCTACAACCACTTGGCCAAGCATCCGGGTGCTCGCACAATCATCTTCTGTAACCGCAAGTTCACGACGGAACGCGTCTGCGAAGGATTGCGTCGCCGTGGTATCCCCTGCGAAATGCTCTCGGGCGATGTGAACCAGGTGAAGCGTTTGAAGATCTTGGAAGCCTTCCGCGCGGGCAACGTTCGCACGGTGGTGGCCACCGATGTGGCAGGCCGCGGCATCCATGTGGACGACATCCAGTTCGTCGTCAACTACGACTTCCCTTACGAACCCGAAGATTATGTGCACCGCATTGGTCGTACGGGTCGCGCCGGCAACACGGGTACGGCAATCTCCTTTGCTGACGAAAATGA
>JAFYMU010000024.1 GCA_017548245.1 Kiritimatiellia bacterium
ATCTCTTTTCCCTCCCCCTGCTGCAACACCGCCTCCGAATCAACATCCACCACTTCATAACCCAACGCCACCTCAGCCGACAGCCCCTCGAACGTAAACACCGCATCCGGCGCATTCACCGCAACCATCTCCACACCACCCGTGACACGTTCACACCCTGTAATCCACCCCTCTTCACAAACAATTGACGGAGGATCCGTAAACAAATTGATAATCACATCTGTAAACATCGCGCCAGCGGTCACCCCCACCGCCAACACCATCGCCGCAAACTGATTAACCATAGCAATCCCTCCTTGAATTAATCCAAGAAAATATTCACACGCGTGAACACTAGTATGTTACATCATTTAAATTACCGCTATCAAGTAGTTTTTAAACACCCTGTACTGTTTAATGAAACTTGGCAGCACTTTCGCTTACGCAGTTTTTCTGCTTTTTCACTTTTTTACGCCCCAAATGGGCAAAATGAAAATTTTTCTTTCTCCCCAAGTTTTGGGGCGATTTTCCACACGTTTAGCCCTTTTTGCTGATATTCGCTGATTTCAAATAACGCTTTTATCGTCAAATACTTATCTCAAAAAGTGCCCTTCGCCAACGCGTCTACAGCGGCTTCCTTGGTGAAAAAAGCGCGCTTGTGGGTCTCTGTAAAGCCACCTTTTGGGGCAACATAAGTGATGTTGCTCTTCAACTCAACTTACATTGAAGTTGAATATAAGTTACATTGATGAGCAATATCGGTTGAGTTTGCTCGCAAAACAGCCTGCTTTTTGACCTCGAAATCGCCCAAGTTTGCTCTCGTTTCACATTTTTCTAAATCATGAAATTTGCACCTTTCTTGCCGTTTTGGTATCATCGCAATAGAGGCGCGGTAGCGCATAAACGAATGGTTGATTGAGTTTAGGCAGGGATATTCATGATATTTTTGTCTTCACGGGTGAGTTTATGGTATACTGCGTGTAACGTAAATAATGGAAAAGGATGTTAGTGTTTTGACAGATCGTGCGACACGCGCCAATCAGGTGACGTGGCTTTCGGTTGTTGTGAATACGGTTTTGACGGGGGTGAAGTTGTTGGCGGGTGTGTTGGGGCATTCGTCGGCATTGGTGGCGGATGCTTTGCATTCGGCTTCGGATTTTGCAACGGATTTTGCAGTTTTGATTGGGATGCGCTTGGCGCGTCGTCCGCAGGATTTGGATCACCCGTATGGTCATGGTAAGTATGAGACGCTCGCAGCGGTAATCGTTGGGGTGGCGTTGGCGGCGGTGGGTGTTGCGATTGCCTTCCACGCAGGGCATACGATTATTGGGGCGTGGGTGTGGGATCTCTATCCGCAACAGCCGACGTTGTTCGCGTTGGTTGCGGCGATGGTTTCAATTGTTGTCAAAGAGGTGTTGTATCAATTGACGGTGCGCGTGGCACGTGAGACGCAGAATGATGCGTTGCGCGCGAATGCGTGGCATCATCGGAGTGATGCGTTGTCTTCTATCGGAACTGCGGTGGGCGCAGGTGCGGCGGCCTTTTTGGGTGGCGCATGGGTGCTTTTGGACGCGGTGGCAGCGTTGGTCGTGGGTGTGATTTTGCTAAAGGTGGCGTGGGAGATTGTGCGCGATTCGTTGGACAAGCTGATGGAGCAGGGGATGTCGGCTGAGGAGAATCAACAGATTTACGCGTTGGTGCATGCGGTGCCTGGCATTTCCGAACCGCACCATTTGCGTTCGCGCCGTGTAGGAACGGTGGCGGTGATTGAGTTGCATTTTCGTGTTCATCCCGAGATGACGGTGCGTGAAGGTCATGAGTTGGCGACGCAGGTCGAACGGAATTTACGGTCAGTTTTTGGTCAAGACGCGATTGTGACGGTTCATGTGGAACCCGAGAAGTCGCGTGCGGTATGATTTTTGTTAATGAAGGACAACGGTATGAAGCAGTGGACTGGTTTATTGTTAGCCTTGCTGATTGGATGTGCCCCCGTGGTTCATGCAGGTCTCTTTGGCGAGAGTGAAGAAGAGAAGGAGGCTCGTGTGGCCAAGCATGTGGCCGATGTGTTGCGTGAACCGAACAAGATTATCGCGCTGGCGCAAGAGGCGGTGGAACGGGGTGACGTTGAAGAGGGCATCCGGTTGTTCCGCAAGGCACAAACCGCATTGGAAGCGGTGGAGGTCAATGAGGATACGCGGGGAAGCGCCTTTGCGCCGTTGCGTTTGAAGAAGTTTCACTGCGTCTCGATGTTGGATGCGTTGGCCCTCAAACAGTCGGAGGTGATGGATGTGCGTCAGACCGTGACCGATACCTCCGATCTTGCGGCTCGTTTGGCCCAAGAACGTGCGGCACTCATTGCGGAAGCAGATGCCAAGGAGAATCAAAATCAGTTGCCGAAGCCGCCGACCTTAGTGGATCAATTGGCCATTGAAGAGGGCAAACTGATGCAGGCGCAGGCGGCTGCCGAACAACATCGCGCCTCGCTCCAACAGGTTAAACGTACGGCTGAAGCCGCCGAGAAGGCCTTTGCTGAAATTGCACAAATGCACGCTGCCGCCGATACCCGTCTCTTTATGGCCGAACAAGCCGTCCAGCAGGCCGAACGTGAAGGCAAATCGAAGGAAGAGATTGATGCATTAAAAGAGAAGACGCTTGGCCCCAGACGCGAATTGGAGGCCGTTAAGACGCGCTTGCATGAGTTGAAGGAAAAACAGCAGGTTGCTAAACAGGCCTTGGCTACAGTGGAGGAGCGTGCCACCGCCGCAGAGGCGGCGTTAGCGATGGCGCAACAGTCCGTAACGGTCTTGCGTCAGGCGATTGCAGATGAGAAGGCGGCTGAAGCAAAGAAGATTGCAGATGCAAAGGCGGCAGAAGAGGCGGAACGGCAACGTTTGGCCGCCGAGACGTTGAAGCGCAAACAGGCCGAAGCCGCTGCCGCGGCGCGACAGCGTGAAGCGATGGCCAAGGCCGCCGCGGCGCAGGATGCCGCCGCTAAGGCAAAGGCTGAAGCGGATGCCAAGGCGTTGGCAAAGGAATTGCAGATTTGCGAAGAACTCTGGCGCATGAAGCGTGTGGAATCCTTTGAAGAACATGTTGCCGAGGCCTTGGGGAAGTGGCCGGACGAACCCCAATTGATGCTTCACCTCGCGCGGTTACGTTTGATCCAAGGCCAAGAAGATGACGCGTTGGAATTGGTGTCGATGATTGCCGACAAGGGTGAGATTGGCAAGAAGGCTGCCTTTGTCGCTGCGGGCGCTTACATGGTGAAGGGCTTGCCGATGGAGGCAATGAAGATTTTGGAACCTCTTGAAAAGCAGTCGCCGAAGGATCCAGATGTTTGTTACAACATGGCAATCGTCTTGGTGCGCTTGCCCGAAGTGGATCCCACCCGTGAAATCGCCGCACAATACTACACGCGCAGCGTGGAACTCGGCGGAAAGCGTTCGCTTGTCTTGGAACGTCGCTTGAATATGGAGTAAGTATGAACGATCCCATGGCCGAAAAGACGTTGGCATCGCGTCGCATCTTTGAAGGACGCGCCTTAACGATTGATATCTTGGATATTGAATTGCCCACCGGGCGCACCTCCACCCGCGAAGTATTGCGTCACCGCGGTGCCGTTTGCATCCTGGCTCAACGCCCCGATGGCGCCTTTATCTTGGTGCGCCAATATCGCAAAGCGGTCGAAAAGACGATTTTGGAGTGCGTGGCGGGTTGCTTAGAGGAGGGCGAAGCCCCTGAGGCGGCCGCCTTGCGTGAAACGCGTGAGGAGAGCGGTTACGAGGTGGAGACGCTCATTCCCTTGGGCAAATCCCTCCCTGCGCCAGGCTACTGCGATGAGGTGCATTACCACTACTACGCTCGTCTCAAGCCCTTAGCGGGCGAATTGCAACTCGATACCGACGAGAATCTGCGCCCCGAAGCCCTCTCTGCTGAAGCGATTGATGCGGCGATTGAAGCGGGTGTCATTGATGACGGTAAGACCATCATTCTGTGGGATTTCTACAACCGTGCCCTTCGGCGCGGAACGCTTAAGTAAGGTTTTTAGACATGGCTGCACATCCCCAAGCACAATATTGGAACGCGATTTCGGATTTGTACCGTTCCATTACGCGGATTGATGAAAGCGATTTCCACTACGGCCCGTTGTTGGATGGCGAGAGCGTGTTACAGTTGTTGCCGCCGTTGCAACTCGGCATGACCTCCTTGGAACTCGGTTGCGGTGAAGGCCAAAATAGCCGTTGGCTCGCCCGCCGCGGCTTACAGTGCGTGGCCGTGGATATCTCTGAAGGCCAACTTGCTTACGCGCGTGAAGATGCCGCTCGCGAAGGTGTGACGATTGACTTCCGATGCAGTTCGATTGAAGGGTTTGATCCCGATGGGGCGACCTTTGACCTCATCACGAGTTCGCACGCCTTTGAGTTTGTGGCCAATCCCTTTGAAGAGGTGCGTCGCATCGCCACGTGGTTGAAACCAGGTGGCACCTTGATGATTTCCACGGTCCACCCCGTCTACAATGGCGAATGGGTCTCCGCCGATGAAGAGGATGGTTCGGAAACGTGGGGTCGCCTCCTCATTAATTACTTTAAGCCGATTGATGACATTCGCGAACAACCCGATGGGCAGGGTGAAGCGGTTATTTCGCGCGCCTATCCTGTGAGCGCATGGTTCAACGCCTTCCGTCAAGCGGGACTCGTGGTGGATCGTTTGGAAGAGCCGCCCGCCTCGCAAGCGCCTGCCTATGCCTCTGAGGACTGGTTGGAGGCGATGGACGAATGTTCGGCAATTCCCACAACTTTAATTATTGTTGCACATAAATCAGGACCGACGGCGTGAAACCCGGCATCGAACGGTGGTTGGCCCATGCTAACCCCAAATGGCGCGTAGGCTTACTTTCCCATCAAGCCGCCTTACTCTCCACAGGTGAAACCTCTGCACAAGCGATGCGCCGCGTCTTTGGCGAACGCTTTGTCGCGCTCTTTGGCCCCGAGCACGGTTACTTCGGGGCCGCTGCCGCTGGTGAAAAGATGGGACACCAACCGCATCCGCAGTGGGGCATCCCTGTTTACTCGCTCTATGGCGCTCACCGTAAACCCACCCCTGAAATGTTGGCAGGACTCGATGTGCTCGTGGTGGACCTGCAAGACCTCGGAGTGCGGTGTTACACCTACTTGGCAACGCTCCTTTTGGCCCTTGAGGCCTGCGCCGAAAATGGCGTGACGTGCGTTGTCTGCGAACGTCCCATTCCCTTCCATGGCCTTGAAGATGGTCCGATTGCCGAATCCGACCACTTCTCCTTTGTCGCCCCTTGCGCCCTGCCGTTGGTCTATGGCAAAACGCATCCCGAGGTTGCCACGTGGGCGAAGGCGACGCATGTTGAGCTCGCCACGATGGAAGGTTATGACGCCTTCACCTTTGAACGCCCCCACGGCGCACCAGAATTTATCCCACCAAGCCCTGCTATTTGCACGTGGGAGACGGCGCGACTCTATCCCGCAACGGTCTTTGCAGAGGCGCTTCCGCAATATGATATTGGTCGCCAAACCGCCTACGCCTTTCGTATGCTCGGTGCACCGTGGGTGAATGGGCCTGCGCTTGCTGAGGCTGTGAACCATCGTGCCATCCCTGGTGTGCGCGCCTTTGACTTTACCCAAGGCGAAGGACGTGGTGCAGTCCGCTTGCACATCACCGATCAGACGTGTTATCGTCCGTGGCAAACCGCCTGTGCACTGCTCACCGTGTTGCGCGAACAGTATGGCGATGAACACCTCTTTGCCCATCCCGATGCACGCCCTGCGTGGATGACCAAACTCTGTGGCACCACGTCGTGGATGGCGCTTTTCCCTGGACTCAACCTTGCTTCTCCTGAAAAAAGTCGTGATGATTTGCAGTAATCACCCATGAAATCCCGATTTGTCTGCTTGTGAAGCCTTGCGGGAATATGTTATCTTATATCTAAAGATGCGATGGAGCGTTTGAAATGAAAGTTGCAGATTTAATTGACGGCAAGGTGCTTGCCGCGACGATGCGCGAAGAAATTCGTCAAAAAGTAACCGCAATGAAGGCCGAAAAGGGCATTGTCCCTGGTTTGGGCGTCATTCTCGTAGGTGATGACCCAGCCTCGCGTTCGTACGTAACCGCGAAAGAACAGGCGCTTGCCGCCGCAGGCATGCATTCGGAAGACATTCGCCTCCCCGCTACCACAACACAAGAAGAATTGCTGGCCGTGATTCACCGGTTGAACGAAACCCCGGAGATTCACGGCATTTTGGTGCAGTTGCCGCTCCCCAAAGGTTTGGATGAAGCCGCGGTGATTCGTGCGATTGCCCCCGAAAAGGATGTTGATGGCTTTACCCCTGTGAACGTGGGCCGCATGATGATTGGCGAACCCTGTTTCTTGCCTTGCACGCCCCATGGCATCATTCAAATGCTCTTGCGTTCGGGTGTTGAAACTGCTGGCGCCCACGCGGTGGTGATTGGTCGCAGCAATATCGTGGGTAAACCCGTCGCCCAACTCTTGGCTCGTAAGGCGCCTGGCGGTAATGCCACCGTGACCCTCTGCCACACGGGCACCAAGGATTTGGCCTCCTTACGCGTCAAGCCGACATTTTGGTCGTTGCCTCTGGCCGTCCTAACACTGTGACAGGTGACATGGTCAAGCCGGGTGCGGTGGTGATTGACGTTGGCGTCAATCGTGTGCCGTGCGAAGGCACCAAGACTGGCTACCGCCTCTGCGGTGACTGTGACTTTGATTCGGTGGCGCAGGTGGCCTCTAAATTAACCCCTGTGCCGGGCGGTGTCGGTCCGATGACGATTACGATGTTGCTTGAAAATACCTATCAAGCGGCGGTTCGTTGGTTGCAGGAGCAAGCATGAATAGTACCGGCATCATTCGGTTAGGCCCCGAACCCTTTGCGCGCGATGCCAAAGGTCAATTGGCGACGCGCATTGGTACGGTCTTTTTGCGCACGCCTGCCTTGGTGACCATTCGCGGTATTCACGCGATGCAGCGGATGGCGTTCATTGAAGAACTCAACCGCCGTCGCGCAGAGCAGGGGCTCTCTGATCTCACTGATGCCGAAGTCGATGCCGAAATCGCAGAGAGTGTAGACCTCCTCTTTGACGAAAACTTTGCCCTCATCCGTCCTGATCCGCGGAATATGGCGCTCGCCTTGCGCGGTGACGAATTCTTACAGCAGTTTGTCTCCAAACGCAAGATCCGTTTCCTTAATATCCAGAACCAACTCGTTCGTGACGCCTTGCGTACGCGTGGCGAAGCGTGGCGTATGGCGCC
>JAFYMU010000025.1 GCA_017548245.1 Kiritimatiellia bacterium
TCGCTACCAGCCTTCGACGTGTCCACCTTGGCAGCAGGTGCAGGTGCAACCGGAGCGGCCACCGGTGCAGGTGCAGCGGCAGGTGCTTCGGCGGCCTTCTTCGCAGGCTTTGCGACCTTACCACCGCACAATTCAATCACGGTCTGCGTGATATCAAGTTCGGCTGCGACATAGGGCACCACATTCTTGTAGATAACCGCATCATAACCCTGAGCCTTGGCATACGCGGCGATCTGCTCATTCACCTCTACTGTGGTGCGCTTGATCAAACGGCGTTCCAAGTCAGAGAGTTCGCGGCTACGCTGCTGCATCTGCATTTCAGCGCTGTCACGGGCCTTTTCCAATTCCTGATAAGCCGCTTCGCAGGACTTCTTGAGTTCGGCGGCCTTCGCAGGGGCCAACATCGGATTCTGGGCGTTCTTCACCATCTTTTCCAACGCGGCCTGCTTCTCTTCGAGCACCTTGCGCAACGCATCGCGTTCCTTCGAATACTCATCCAACGTGGTTTCGAGCAACTTCTTGTCGTTGGGCGTATTGGGATGCGCTTCCAAAATCTTTTCCATATCAACGACCGCGATGCCCTTAGCAAAGGAGATGGCCGTCATAACGAGTGCAATGGTTAATGTCAGTGCGTATTTCATTGTTGTTCCTTTCAACGTAAAATGTGAGGGTTCTGGATTGGCTTAGTCAGCGCCAATCCAGAAGGTGAAGGTTTCTTCTTCGGTGTCGTCATCATTGGTAATCGGGAAGGCGACATCCAAGCGAATCGGGAAGCCCGGCAAGTTCAAACGCAAACCGCAACCAGCCGACCACAAGAGGTCATCGCCAAAGTCGCAGAATTCATTGCCTGCCGAACCAATATCAGAGAAGACGGCAAAGTGCAAGGCCGAGACCAACGGAATCGTGTATTCCAACGTGGCGCACCACATCGACTGACCACCGATACCCACGTGATCGCCCGTACCATCTGCGTTGCGGTAAGCCTTCGGACCGCCGTCGCGGAATTCGAAACCGCGCACCGTGCGACCGCCACCGAGGAAGAAGCGGTCAAACATCGGCACATCGCCGCTGTAGGCTTCCACCGTGTCGAAACGCAAACGCGTCATGACCGTGTGGTCAGAGAAGCCGTGCCACCACTTGGTGAAGTTGAAACCAAAGCCGTAGTCCTTCGCGTCGCCACCAGCGCCCACTTCAGCATAGACCAAGCTTTCCCAACCAGACGTGGGGAAGAAGGGACGATTACGATGGTTTTCCGACCAGAAGAAGCGCAACTTGCTGTTGATGCCATCGTCCTGATCCTTGAAGGAGAAGGGCAAACCATCCTTCGTGTACCACTCGCCGTCGTCTTCATCCTGGTAAGCCACCTGTTCCAAGGTGTAACGCACGCCGATGCGGTCCAACTGCAATTCGCCGAAGGGCGTTGCGATCGGGGTCGGCTTCCACGAGAAGGTGAAGGCGGCACCGGTGCGGATTTCATCATAGTGGTCAAACCAACGCAACTTGCGGTAGCCATTGACCGTGAAGGAGAGCGGCATATCAAAGAGCCAAGGCTGCGTCCAGCTCAAGTCCACCGTCTGACGACGGCTACCGATTTCCACGCCGGCACTGGCACGCTGACCACCGCCACGGAAACCGTTGCTCGGGTTGAAGAGGTCAAAGTTGGTCTGCGTCACCTTTGCGAAGACGAAGACGCTGTCAATCGTGCTGATACCAGCACCCATGCCCCATTCGGCGGTACGTTCTTCACGCACATTAAAGACCAAATCGCGTTCGCCCTTGTTCGGCGTCTTCACGGTGAAGGAGGTCACGCCACTCTCTTCCGTAAAGTAATGCAAGTTACGCAAACGTGCTTCCGAACGCTGAATCAAGCGGCTGTCATAGTATTCACCCGGCTGAATCACCAATTCGCGGCGGATCACCTTATCCTGCGTGATGGCGTTACCGCGGATTTCAATATTGCGGATGCGAACCTGTTCGCCCTCCTGCAAGCGATATTCCAAATCCACCACAGGACCTTCCACGCGCGGCGTCATCTGCTGCGCCGCGTAGGTGTCCACATAACCACGCGAACCGTAATAGTTTTCAATGGCCTGACGCACAGCGGTCAATGCCTTGGCACTTGCCACGCGCGAACCCGTTTCAGCGAGTGCGGTTTCTGCGGCCGTTTCCAACGCTTCCGTGGGATAGACCTGAGCGCCCACCACGGTAATCTTACCGATCGTGTACTGTTCGCCCTCAGAGACCGTGAAGACGGCATCGCAACGACCCGCTTCCTTGCCCTCGACCTGACGCAATTCGGGCGTGCTGATGGTCGCATCCAAGTAACCTGCATCCACATAAACGTTGGTCATTGCGGCGCGCGCGTCGTCCAACTTTGCATCGGAGATCGGGTAATCCGAGAACCAGCTCAACGGATTGTAGAAGGGCTTCCAACCAAAGGTCTTGGCCAACGTATCGTGATCAAAGACCTGATTGCCTTCAAAACAGTAATCGCGGATAGAGCGTTCGGCACCAGCATCCACAAAGAGCGTCAAGAAGGCATAACCCGGTGCTTCCGAGTGGCGAATATCAAAGGTCACCTTGGCATTCACATAACCGCGGTCTTCGAGTTCGGCACGCAAACGGCCTGCGGCAGCGGCGGCAATCGATTCGTCAATGCGCTCATTGCGCTTCAACTTGATGACCTGTTCAGCCTTGGAGAGACGAATCACGCCATCAATACCATCGATAGCAGGGGCCGAGGCCAACTGCGGACGGC
The DNA here is from genome assembly GCA_017548245.1 of Kiritimatiellia bacterium. Taxonomy (GTDB): domain Bacteria; phylum Verrucomicrobiota; class Kiritimatiellia; order RFP12; family DVOR01; genus Spyradenecus. The sequence goes on from JAFYMU010000025.1 coordinate 2,759, forward strand.
GGCTAATCGTGTAGGTCACCACCCACTGATCCTGGTCATCCAGACCAATTGCGGCATCCACACGCGCATACATCGGCGTTGCGAGGAGCGCCTTCACGTCTGCACTGATGGCCTTCTGCACATCAATCTGTGCGGCACGAAAACCGGTCTGCACCGAACACATGGCGAGCACCGCTTCGGTGGGGTCAATACCAAAGGTATCGTCGGCACGCACACGCACATCACTCACCGTGATGAACGGTACCGCGGATTCATTCGACTGCGCGTGGAGCGACCACGCCGTCAGCAACGTCACTGTTGCAAGGAGGAGAGAAGCTAATCGTTTCATTCGCTTTCTTTCTGTTTACTGGTTAAAAATTCACTTAAGCCGTGGGCGGATCATTGACGGGCTCAAAGTCGCTCGACTCGGTGCTCATGTAGTCCGGATTCGTCTCCACACGCTTCTTGAAACGCGTAATGGAGCCATCGAAGTCCAAACGCACTTCACCCGTGGCACCGTTACGATTCTTCGACACATCCACGATGGCGAGCATGCGGTCATCATGTTCCGGCACCTTCGAACTCATAAAGCTCGGACGACGCAAGAGCATAATCACGTCGGCATCCTGTTCGATTGCACCCGAGTCACGCAAGTCAGAGTTCTTGGGCTTTTCATCGCCGCCACGCTGTTCGTTCGCACGCGACAACTGCGAGAGCACCAAGACCGGCAAATCCAATTCCTTTGCCATAGCCTTGATTTCACCCGAGATCTTCGAAACCATCACCTGCTGACCCTGTTGCGCAAATTCGCGGTGGTTGAGGAGCTGCAAGTAGTCAATCACAATCAACTCAATGGGATAGCGCTTATGCAAGTGACGCGCACGAGCACGCAACTCCATCACGTCCAAACCGCCCTGATCGTCGCAGTAAATCGGCATCTCGCCCAATTCCTTTGCCGCCGAACGCAACTTGGGCAGCACCACGCTCTTCTTGATGAAGCGCCCGCCACTTTCCACTTCACGCGCCGAAACCCCTGCCATACCGCAGAGCATACGCGTGGTCAACTGCACCTGAGGCATTTCGCACGAGAAGACCAAAACGCCACGCTTCGGTTGCGGTTTGCCGCCCACCATCTGCGGAATGCCTTCAATATCCGTACCGCGCGCCACACATTCAGCAATGTTCATCGCGAGCGAGGTCTTACCCATGGACGGACGCGCAGCCAAGACCACCATTTCGCCCTTGTGCAAACCGCGCAACTGTTTATCCAACGCCTTGAAGCCCGTCGAGATACCCGAGAGTTCGCCCGGCGAATCCAACTGGCGCGTCAACGTGGCGAGCGTCTCACCCACCGACGTCTTCCAGTCCACCGTGGTCGCCTTGTTATCGCGCTGTTCAGCAATCGCCAGCACCGTCTTTTCAGCCTGACTCAGCACATATCCAGCGCCCAACGAGGCGTTGTACACATCCTCTTCAATACGGCGAACCGCACCGAGGATCGAACGCCGCGTGTACTTTTCCATCACCAATTCGATGTAGTAGCTCGCATGCGCACTCGTCGGGGTGCGGTCCATCAACGTCTTCAACATCTGCAAGCCACCCACCGTCTCCGACTCATTGGTAGCCTTCAAATAGTTATCCAACGTAATACCGTCAATCGGCGTTCCCTGCGCGGCCAAACGTTCGATTGCGGCAAAAATAATGCGATGCGCAGGCTCCACAAAAGCCTCCGCCACCACACCACTGGTTGCGCAAAGATCCCAAACACGGGGTGGATCAATCAAAATTGAACCCAACAGCCCACACTCCGCCTCAATATCCTGAGGCAATTGACGACGCAATGGCGCTTCTCCTGCCGCGTCCGCCAACGACTGCCGTTCGGCAATCGGATTATTCTTTTTCTTACGAGGTGCCATAGTACCAATCACTCACACGTTCTGTTCAATAATAAAAGAGGGCATAGTATACCATAAAAAGAGAGACTCCAAAACCACCTCCCGCCGATTTTACAAAAACCACCCACAAACATCCCACCCCACACGGCTTTAAACAATTCGTAATTCCTCATTCACAATTTATAATTTTCCTGCCGCTCCTTTATTGAGATGATACCAAAACGGCAAGAAAATCGCAAATTTCACAATTTCAAAAAGCGTGAAATGAAGATGAAATTGGGCGATTTTGGGGCCAAAGTGAGCCTCTTTTGCGAGCAATCTCAACTTACTTTGCGCTTCAATATAACTTATGTTCAACTTCAATGTAACTTGAGTTGAAGCGCAACATAACTTATGTTGCCCAAAAAGGTGGCTTTACAGAGACCCACAAGCGCGCCTTTTTCACCAAGGAAGCCGCTGTAGAGGCGTTGGCGAAGGGGTGTTTTTGAGATAAATTGTTGATAGTAAAAGGGTTATTTGAAA
>JAFYMU010000026.1 GCA_017548245.1 Kiritimatiellia bacterium
CCTGCGGGCGCCACACGCTTCAACTTAATGGTCTTCTGCGTGGTGTTGGCAATCGGGGTGTTGGTCTGAATACCACCCAAGACAGCATCCAATTCAATACGCGCGGTCTTCGACTTGGCGGCCTGAGGATTTTCAGGTGCTTCGTGAGCCGTGGCGCTGATGGGCTTCAACTTGATGGTCGGTGCTTCCGTATCGGCATTCATCGGCTGCTTCATTTCCGGAGGCAGTTCGATGCGCGAGGTCTGACGCTTGGCCTGCTGAGCCATTTCTTCTGGTGTCGGAGCGGCAGGAGCAGGGGCTGCTTCAGGTGCGGGCGTTTCAGGAATCGGGGTCAATTCCACCGGTTCGAGTGCGACTTCAGGAGCGGCCGGCGTTTCCACAGGTGCTGCTGCGACAGGGGCAGGAGCAGGTGCAGGGGCGGGGGCCACAGGTGCTTCCACGGGCGCTGCTGCAGGAGCAGGCGTGGCTGCTGGTGCTGCAGCGGGAGCCGCCTTCGCGCCAACAGGTCTTAACTTAATGGTGATTTTCCGGGGTGCTTCTGCCATGGTTACCACGCTCCTTTAAACTCTGTGCTTACGCAGAAAAACTCGTTTTGCTAGGCTTAGACAGCCATCACTTCAGCTTCTTTCGCCTTGGTATCTGCATCCACCTTGGCGATCTTTGCATCGGTCAACTTCTGGACGTCATCGAGACCCTTCTTGGCCTCATCTTCAGAAATGGTGCTGCTCTTCTGGAGCGCCTTGATGGCATCGTTGGCGTCACGGCGCACGTTGCGGATTGCCACGCGGCATTCTTCAGCCTGAGTCTTTGCCACCTTCACGATTTCCTTACGGCGTTCTTCGGTGAGTTCCGGCATCATGATGCGAATCATACGACCATCGTTGCGCGGGGTGACGCCGAGGTTTGCGGCCAAGATAGCCTTTTCAATGTCGTTCAACACCGAGGGGTCGAACGGAGCAATCGTAATCTGTCGTGCTTCAGGCGTGGAGATGTTGGCCATATCCTTCAAACGGGTGGGCACGCCGTAGTAGGGCACCTGCAACGAATCCACCAACGAAGGGGAAGCCTTGCCCGTGCGCAAACCAGAGAAACGATCCTTAAGAGCTGCGAGTGCGCCATCCATACGAGAGGTGGCATCCTTGATTACATCCTGTGCATTTGTCATAGTATAAGCCTCAATTCTAAAAAAAGAAGTAAACGGTGTTGTTTGTTGTAAGGGGATTAACCCACCACGGTGCCAAGACCCTCTTCACCGCAGATAATGCGACGCATCACATCCTGCGCGTGGAAGTCAAAGACGACAATCGGAATACCATTGTCACGGCAAAGGGCAAACGCGGCGGCATCCATCACGTTCAAACGCTTTGCCAAAGCCTCTTCGCACGTCAAGCGGTCATAACGCGTTGCGGTCGGATCCTTCTTGGGGTCTGCCGAGTAAACGCCATCCACCTTCGTGGCCTTGAGCAACGCATCTGCGCTGATTTCAGCGGCGCGAAGGGCGGCACCCGAGTCCGTCGAGAAGAAGGGATTACCCGTGCCACCTGCAAAAATGACGACCTTGCCCTGGCGCAAATAGTCATCGGCCAAACGGGCATTGAAAGAAGGGGCAATCTGCGGCATCTGCTGCGCCGTCATCGTGACAGCCGGCACGCCAATGCGTTCCAATGCATTCTGCACGGCCAACGCATTAATGATGGTGGCCAACATACCCATCGTGTCACCAACGATACGATTGGTGCCATTCGCTGCGCCCGACAAACCACGGAAGATGTTGCCACCCCCCAAGACGACGCCGACTTCAACACCAAGAGCAACCAACCCTGCCAAACGTCCTGCGACATCTGCAAGAATGGCCTCATCATGACACGCCGAAGAAGAACCCTTCAGAACTTCTCCGCTGAGTTTTAACAAAATTCGCTTGTATTTCGGTTGCATACGTTCGTTGCTTTCCTCTACTTACAACCATAGTATATGCGATTTTCCGCTATTACGCAAGACAAGTTACGCAGAAAATCACAATAAACCCATCTTTTTTTTGAAAATAATGAGCGAAACTGAGGCTTTTTAGGAGGGCTAGTGTACCTTGTGACGCGCAAGATGCGTTCGCTTAAAGCCAAAAGAGCCAGGTCTTGGTGCTTCCATCTTCACGTTTTTCACGTCGGAAGAGTTTATGCAAGAAGCTGACGGACCATGTGCCTTTGGCTTCGTTCGCTCGCGTGGTGATAAAGGGGAAGATAAAGCGTGTTGTTGTGCCGTCTTTATACTTATTGTAACGGTAGAGGAAGCCGAGCAACCCAAAGGATTCGGTCTCGTCCGTCACATTGACGGTCTGGTCAAAGAGCAGGCCGAACGCGGCGGTTTGCTGATAGGAACCGTCGCGCTGTCCATGCCACTGGTAGGGAATGCCTAATCCAACATAGCGGTCGTCGGCGTAGGATTCGTCTATGAGGTGTTCACCCTCGGGTTTGCCAGGATGACGTTCCCAACGGCGTTCGGCCTCCACGCTGCGATGGTAAAGCAAGCCCAATCCGATGTTGTTTCCCGTTTCATCGCGTTCTTTACGGTAGTTCAGGCGCGCACAGGGCTGTTTGTCCGAACAGTATCGGCAGCGGTGTTTGTCCTTGAACCGATAGTCAAACAGATGGCCATAGCCTTGTTCGCGTTCGGCAATCTCGCGTTTGAGCTGGAGCAAGCCTAAGAATGATACCGTGAGCTTCGTGTGCGTCGTACCGCCTGTGTGGACTTGCTGTTGGTCATCGATGATGGCATACTGTGTTTGTGTGGTCTCGTGGAGATAGGGGAATCCCATGAGAAGGCCTTCACGATAGGTCGTATTACCGTTGCTTTCAGTCGAGGCTTTTTGACGGTAAAGGAGGCTGAAGAGGAGTTCGTTCTCATAATTTCCCGCAACGCGATTGCCGTGTTCGTCAATTTGGTGGCGATGGGAGAAGAGGAGGTTGCCATATTCGGCATAACTCGTGGGCGAGAAGGTGTACTGCTGTTGTGCTTCAGACCAAACCCACGTGCGTTGTTCGCGTGCATAACCCAAGAGCGACCAACCGAGCGACCACGCAAATTCGGACGATGTCGGGGCGGTCTGGTGTGCCTGTCGAACATAGTTCGCTTCGTGGGTTTGTGACCAGAGTCCCAAGAGCAGGCGAGAGGCGTGGGCTTGCGTAAAGGTCTCTTTGTTTGGGGTAAAGGTGTTGAGATCGGCTCCGACCATGGTGGTGCGACGTTGGTTCCATAAGAGCCAACCTAGGTTGAACGCCGTCTCGCGTCGGCCGATGTCGCGTTGTTGGAGGAGGGCATCCTTTTCGTAATGGGTGATGTCGCGGTAGGCGTAAAGATCGGCTAAGAGGGAGAAGGAGGTGCCCTCTTGCGTTCCTAAATCGCGTGGCAACGTATCGGCAAAGGCGGCGCGTTGTGCGTTCGGCAACTGGCGTAACGGCGCGTAGTAACGGTCGTGTTTAAAGAGGAGGCTACCCAAGAGCGAACGCGTCTCTTCAAGGGGCGCAAGGCGTTCGGCAAAGGGTTTTTGAGTCGGCGTGGTGAGGTAGGTTTGTTTGCTGTTGTAGCCGAGTCCGAGAAGGATATTGAAACGCTCTTCTCGCGCAGTAGTGGAGCGTCCCGCCACGAAGGGGAAGAGCGGACCAATTCGCCATCCTGATTCGCCTGGCGCATTGTCCGATGCAGCGAGGGGTGTTTTGGCGAAGCGGTCGCCCAAGAGGGTCCATGTGTAACGCGATTGGACGTCTGCGTCGGCCTCTTCCGAATGCCAATAGAAGGGCAGAAGCCAGTTGGTGTGCGCGGTCTTGTGGTGTGTCGCGCCTGCAGCGAGGCAGTACCACCACCGCGTCTCCGCGGTTTCGTCCGACCCCCATCCTGCAAAAGGTGTCGCGAGGAAGCGTTTTTTCGTGTCATACGTTCGCGACAGGAAGAAGGGTAGCAAGAGGCGATTCTGAATGCCCGCTTGCGGCGTCTTCCACGACCACCACAACGGCATGAGGTAATTCCAGTCGTGGCCTTGATTGTCTTGCCCACACCACCAAATCGGCGCCGCCCAACGCGATTCTGTGAAGCGGTAGTCCTTTCGGTCGGCCATCGGCATCTCCAATGTGCCCTTCCATGTCTCTTCCCATGCGTGGCCAATGAAGGGGATGCCTAACCCAGCGGAATAGGAACGCGTGGAGGTGGTGGGTTTGCCCTGGGTGTACTGTTCGGTTTCTTGTGAGGACTGGAGGCGTTCGCTATAGGCCCACGAATCAAAGGCGTAGTCTTCCTTTTGCTTGTGCTTCTCGTAGGAGTAGAAGGGAAGCAACACGTGGCCGTATTCTTCGTCATCTTCGTAAAAACTAAAGGGCAGGGAGACAAAGGTGGTGTGGCCCGAATGTTTATTGACGCGATGGCTGTAGAGCGGGAAGATGAAGTGGCCGCGTGTGTCTTTGTCTTCATCGCGGTTGTAAAAGAGGGAGATGAAGGCGAAGTCGCCGGTCTTCTTATTGAGGGTGTAACCGTAAAACGGAAAACTGAAGTGCCACCGTTTGGTGGGGTCGTCGTAGCGATTAAAGAGGAGAGAGTAGAAGGACGTGCTGTTCTGCTGTTCGTCCTTCAGCGAGAGGTAAAAGGGAAGGGTGTAGTGCCCTGTTTTGTGTCCTTCGCGATAACGTCCAAAGAGTGCGGTTTTAAAGGTGAAATCGCCATTCTTCTTTTCGTTATAACTGTAAAACGGGAAGGCGAGGTGGCCGCGTTCGCGGCTGTTGGCATACACATTAAAGAGCAACGGACTGCCCCAGATGTAGTTCGTCGCGTCTCCGTAGGAATAGGCGAAGGGCACGAACGTCCACCCGTTGCGATTCTTCCAATAGAAGGGGAAGACGCGGTACTCGTGCGTTTTGGGCGAGAGTGTGCACAGCAGGGCAATATCATGAATGCCGTGGTCGTAGTTGTAAAAGGGCAACACTGCCACGTGTTCTGGCGCAACTTTGATGAATGGCCACAAGAAGTAACTTGCACTTCCATTCGTGAGGTAAAGCGGCCACATCGAAAAGGCACCCTCTGGCGGCGCACTCAGGTCGTTGCGCGCCGAACCCAACGTTCGCCCAGAGAAGAAGGCAACCTCGTTGTAATCCGAACGCGGCGCATTAAGACACCCACTTGCGAACGCAAGTAGGAGCAACCCACCACTCATCAAACGTAAAACGGAACGCATCATGTCACCTCATCAATACGGCCTCTGACGACCGATAGTCTACCATAATTAATTGTTCGAGTGTTCGTCCAACCAATCGTTCCAGTCGGCTTTTCCATCCTTGTTGTTGTCGCCAATCTTGAAGGCGGGATGGTTCAGTTTGCCTTCCACCATTTGACGTTCCCATGCGTTCGCCATCTCATCGCAATACCAGAGCCATGGAAAACCGAGGCCTTGTTCGTGGATTGTGGGAGGCGCACCTTCAAAGAGAAGGGCGGGGCTGTGCTGTGCGCAAAAGGCAAATGCACAAATGGTGGTAACACTTTTGGGGACCAACACGGTTCGCTGTTCGCTATATCCCCAAGAGACGCGCGCCTCACCTCAAAACACCGGATTAAGCAACTGCCCTTACTATATTATTAAGGTAAGGGCAAAGGAGCCAACGGTGTTGGAAGCAAGGGGCGCGTTTCCCATCCTGGCAGTCTTGCAGTGTAACGGCCCTTTCGGTGTTTCCCGCGTATTGCTCAGTCCTTGTGGACTCGGGGGCATATCCTCGTGAGCGCGCGCTGGCGTCCTCGTCGTAGCCAATCAGCATTCAACGGGCTTGGAGAGGAGAGTCGTGGTGGTGTTGCCTTTGTGTATGCGGAGGCCGACGTGGAAGGTGTTGGCTTGGGGGAGGTTCGCACGATTGAGGCTAAAGACGGCCTTGTGGTC
>JAFYMU010000027.1 GCA_017548245.1 Kiritimatiellia bacterium
CTTGGCCAACTGCGCCACCACCTGAACGATGACTTCGGGTTCACCCGAGATGCCAATCGTCATCTTGGAGATGGAAGGATCCGTCGTCGGGCCCACGTTCAAGGTTTCAATGTTGTAACCACGGCCAGAGATGTGACCCACGATACGAGCCAACACGCCAGGGCTGTTTTCAACCAAAACATTAAGAATGTGTTTCTGCATTGTTCAACTCCTTAGCTGCGCGGGGGAAGGATCATATCCGAAAGGGCAGCGCCCGGCGGCACCATCGGGAGCACATTTTCATCTTCTGCCACAATGCACTCAATCAACCACGGATTGGGATCAGCAAAGGCTTCTTCAAAGACCTTTTCAGCCTCTTCCAAGGTCTTCACACGCTTCGTACGCATGCCGTAAGCCTCGCCGACCTTCACGAAGTCAGGCAAGTAAACGGGTTCTTCTTCCGTGCACTCAATGTGTTCGTTACGCGGACGATTATTCGGCGTCAAAATCGTAGCGCTGTGGCGACCGTTGTAGAAGAGATCCTGCCACTGGCGCACCATGCCCAAACGCGAATTGTTCAACACGACAAACTTCACGGGCAACTTGTGTTCCACGGCCACCACGAGTTCCTGGATATTCATCTGGAAGCCGCCGTCACCATTGATGGAGACCACCAACGCATCCGGGCAACCCATCTGTGCACCGATTGCACCCGGCACACCGAAGCCCATCGTCCCCAAACCACCCGAGCTCAAGAAGGAACGCGGACGCGTGTAACGGTAGAACTGAGCCGCCCACATCTGGTTCTGGCCCACGTCCGTCACAATCGTCGCCTGCCCCTTCGACGCGCGGTCAATGGTTTCAATCACCGCCTGCGCCTGCATCTTGCCATCTTCACGCGGCAAATAAATCGCGGGCTTCAATTCGCGCCACTTGGCCACCTGTGCCAACCAGGCCGAACGGTCCACCTTGCGCACCTGCGGCAAGAGCACCTCCAAGGTCTGACGCAAATCGGCGCACACCGAGATATCCGTTTCCACATTCTTGCCGATTGCCGAAGCATCCACATCAATGTGGGCAATCTGTGCCGAGCATGCGAAGTCTGCAATACGACCCGTCACGCGGTCATCAAAACGCGCACCGGCGGCAATCACCAAGTCAGCCTGCTGAATCGCCTGGTTCGCAGCAATCGAACCGTGCATACCCACCATCCACATCGAGAGCGGGCTCGTTTCCGGGAAGGCGCCCAAGCCCATCAACGTTGTGCAAACAGGGATATCGTAGGTTTCAGCCAAGGAACGCAAGAGGGCGCAGCTATTCGAGACAATCGCGCCACCGCCCACGTACAACACCGGACGATGCGACTTGTTGATCGCCTCTGCCAAACGGGCCACCTGATCTGGCGGCGGCGGCAAGGAGGGCTGATAGGCGCGAATCGCCACATCATGCCAGCTCACATCGGGCTGCAACGTGTACTGCTGCTGAATATTCTTCGGGATGTCCACCAACACCGGACCCGGTTTGCCCGTGCTGGCAATGAAGAAGGCCTCTGCAATCACGCGCGGCAAATCATCCACCGAACGCACCAAGAAGTTGTGCTTCGTCACGCCACGGGTGATGCCCGTCGTGTCTGCTTCCTGGAAAGCATCCGTACCAATCAAATTCATCGGCACCTGACCCGAGATGACCACCAACGGCACGCCGTCCATCATTGCGGTAGCCAAACCCGTCACGGCATTCGTTGCACCAGGGCCCGACGTCACCAATGCACAACCCACCTTGCCGGTAGCACGTGCATAACCGTCAGCCATGTGAATACCGCCTTGCTCATGGCGCGGCAACACAAATTTGAGCGGAGAATCGTAGAGCTTGTCAAAAATATCGATCACCGTGCCACCAGGATAACCGAAGAGCACGTTACATCCATTGCTGATCAAACCGTCGACCACGCACTGTGCACCGCTGCGTCCCTGCTTCCGGAGCAATTCGGGTGAAAGAGCGGTTGCGGATTCACCGAGGTGTCGCTGATAAGGGGGAACTTGAGCCATAATAATCCTTTCAGTCAGAGGCTGATTGGGTAAAAAAGGGAAGGTTCCCGGTGCGAAGCATCGTTCGATCTCCACCGGGAATTGTAGGATTTAGAATTAGAGTTCGTAACACCAGCCGTGCGTATCTTCGGCACGACCGAACTGGATGTCCTGCATGGTGTCATGCAACTTGCGCAAGTTCGGACCGCATTCGGTCTTCGAACCAATTTCAATGACTTCGCCATTGCGATGCACTTCGCAGACAGGGGTGACCACCACTGCCGTGCCGCAAGCACCAATTTCGGCGAAATCGCGCAACTCTTCATACGGGACCTGACGGATTTCCACAGGATGTCCCAAGTCGGCAGCCAACTGCTGCAACGACAAATTCGTGACCGACGGCAACACCGAAGAGGACTTCACCGTCACGAACGTACCGTCTTCCTTGAAGCCGATAAAGTTCGACGTGGCGAATTCTTCCACGCACGTATGCGTCTTCGCGTCCAAATAGAGTTCCACCGGGAAGCCCATTTCATGAGCCTTTTCGTGAGCGAAGAGGCTAGCGGCATAGTTACCACCCACCTTCACATCGCCCATACCCTGCGGCGCGGCGCGGTCATATTCATCAAAGATGATTGCACGAACAGGCTTAATACCACCCTTGTAGTAGTTACCCATCGGCATCACCATCATAATAAAGGTATATTCATTAGCAGGTGCCACGCCAATCTGCGGGCCCGTGCCAATCAAGAGCGGACGCACATACATCGATGCACCGCAACCATACGGCGGCACATAGTCAATGTTATCACGCACCACACGCTTCAACGCGTCCAAGAAGAGTTCCGTCGGCACCGGCGGCATTACCGTCTTGTAAGCCGTGCGCTGCATACGCGCGGCATTCGCCTGCGGACGGAAAGCAACGATTTTGCCATCTTTTTGACGAAATACCTTCAAACCTTCAAAACATTCCTGCCCGTAATGGAGACATCCTGCAGCAATCGACATCGTGATGGTAGCCTCATTTACGAGTTCGCCGCCATCCCAAGCACCATTCTTCCACGTGTAACGGATGTGGCTTCGCGTCGGCATATAAGCGAAGCCCAGGTTCGACCAGTCAATATCGACCATTTTCTTCTTCTCTTTCTCAAGGCACTCCTGTGCCAATCTCAAAGCATGTTCAACCGTAGCGGCTCGCACCGCGGCACGATTGCCATCAAAAGTCTCTTCATTCACCACCACAATGCCCCGATACGCCACGGCGATATAGACGCGACCCACCGGTTTATCAGGCGTTGCGCCACCAGGTCCAGCAATACCGGTCACGGCGATTCCAAGTGGCACGCCCAGCATATTGCAAACACCCTGTGCCATTTCCTCGGCACACTCTGCGCTCACCGCACCCACCGTCGCCAACGTCTTTGCAGAAACATTCAACAACTTCTGCTTAATGCGGTTTTGATACGCTACAACCGCACCATCAAAGACCTCACTCGCGCCCGGCAGAGCAGACAAAATCCCACCGATTAAACCGCCCGTACACGACTCTGCGGTTCCCAAACGCACCCCATACGCACGGCACTTCTCAAGCAGCTGCCGCGCATATTCCATGCATTTATCGGTAAAGACTCCATCCATAATTACACCATAATACCACAAACAAACCCAAAAGGTAAAGCCCCACCCAATTTTAGTTGCTCGTTCGGTCGCTGCACTCCCTTTTAGTTGCTGGTTGTTAGTTGTTGGTTATTAGTTGCGGGCCTTCAGAGGTGGATAGTCCATTTGTAGGGTAAACCCTTAAGAACGCAATTCCACAGTCCCACCGCCCAACCAACCAATATGCGCCCACGGCGAAGCCGCTGGGAATACTAGCAACTATTTTCCGCCAGCTCCGCAAATCTTGCAAAGGTCGCGCATCGCGGACGCCATGGCACTCCGTGCCCCGCGGTGGCGAGGGCCACACCCACAGCCGACTTTGCGCTTGCCGTGCACGAGAAGAGACAAAGGGGCAGAAGGGACTAAGGGAAAGCTCCCTTGCTTGAAGTATGCCAGTCCACCTCATAAAGCAAAGCTGCTTCTGGTCTATCACCCTAACCTATCCTAACCTATCTGAGGTGGCAGGGCCACACCCACAAAGCCTGTCGGCTGTCATCGCCCGCCGATTAGAAACTGATCACCTTTATCCCACTCCTTGTACTCACCTCCTCACCGCCGCCTTCGCCTCACCCCAAACCTCCGCTACACCCCGCGCCCTCCCCAGCGATTCACACTCTTCCTTCTAGCCCTGACGGGGCGGCAGATTACAGACGGGGATGAGCGAAGCG
>JAFYMU010000028.1 GCA_017548245.1 Kiritimatiellia bacterium
CGGTCTTACCCGATATTCGCCTCTCGATGGGGTGCTTACTCCCCGTGATTGCAGGCTGGCTCCTTTGGAAACGCGCCTGGGCTGGACGTTGGGCGTGGCTCTTCTTCGCTGCATCGGCAGGGGCAACCTTGACGCTGTTATTCTTACCTGAACTCCTCTTCTGGCCCGAAGGCCTCGTGGAAGCGTGCCGATTCCATGCCGCGCGCGAACCCATGGGCGTGTTTGGCGTGGTGGGTTGCGTGGCGCGTCTCTTGCGTTTTAATCCAATTTTGGTCGGTTGCGCAGTGCTGACGGGTTGGCTCTGGCTGACCAATCGCCCGGCCTTGAAACCGATGGCCGCGGACCATTCGCCCTTGCCGCAACTGTGGTTGCTCTGCGCTGGAATCTTAGGGGCGATGCATCTCTTGGCACCGGTGCCCTATGATGACTACCAAGTACCCACCTTGCTTCCCTTGGCAATGGCCGTTGCGGTGGGATTCTCGCGGTTGCCCTTTGATTCGATGCGTATGGCCCTCGCGAAGGTCTGCGTGATTGGCGCGGTGTTGATCGCTGTGGCGGGTTCGCCCATTGCCCAAGATTGGATGGTGTGGGGGCAGGACCGTTTTTGGGTGCAAGTGAAGGCCGAACCCGATCTCTTCGCCTTGCGCCGCGCGGGCTCTTTCTTGCGCCGCGAAGCCCAACGTCTTCACTGTGACAAACTCTGGACGCAGGACACCTATTTGGCCGTGGAAGCCGGTCTGCGTGTGCCGAAAGGTCTGGAGATGGGCCCCTTTTCCAAGCCCCAACCCCTCACGTGCGAACCCCTTTTGGCGGCGTGGAGTGGGTATACCTTCGCCCTTGATTTTCCCTCACTGAAACCTGATTTGAAGCAAGCCGAACAACTGGCCGCGCTTCAAGCAGTCTATCATCAACCTCTCTTGATTTTGCCGAGCTTTGGTCAAGGCGGAACAGCCTTGACAATCGCAGAAAGGACATTGCCGTGAAAAAGACGTGGCTACAATGCGGTGCTGCCGTTTTAACAGGTGTATTTTTAGGAACGTTGTGGGAACCCTTTAACCAAGGGGGCAACGTCTGGTTCGCCCTCGTGCCGCTCTTGCTCCTCTTGCGCCAACCCCTTTCGTTGAAGCGCAGTTTCGGTTTGGGCCTCCTCGCAGGTTTGGTGGGGTGGTGTATCCAAATCGCCTGGATGCTTGACTTGATTAAAACCGGTGCCGCCGTGCCCTTGATTGCGTCGGCATGGTTCGTCCTGAGCTTGGCAATGGCAATGTACATGGCGCTCTTTGCGGTAACGGTGACGTACCTGCGCCGTTGCTTGCCGCAGACGCCGGGCTTGTGTCGCGTCCTCTTGGTGGTGCTTTTGGAACCGATGGCGTGGGCGGGCTTTGAGTGCTTGCGTTCGTACCTCTTTACGGGCTTCTCGTGGAACCCCTTGGCATTGGCCGCTGCTTCGGTGACGCCGGTGGCGCAAGTGGTCGCCGTGGGTGGCACGGTGGCGTTGAGCGCCTTGGTCGTGGCCATTAACGGTTCGGTCGCAACGATTATCGAACGCTTCTGGTGGAGCGTCAAACACCGTTCGCCCACGCAGTGGTTCGAAAAGATTACCCTTTCGTTGGAATGCACCGTACCCTTCCTCTTCTTCTTGATTGCCTTCCTCTGGGGTTCGGCCCGCGTGAAGGCCTATCAAGCATTGCCGAGGGAACGTGATGCCGTGATGATTGTCGAACGCACCCAAGTGCCCTCGATCTTCACCGCACCAGTGGATACGGTGAAGTTGTTCTCGGACAAGGTAACCGAGATGGCAGATTTGGTCTCCTTCTTCAATGCCGACCTGTGGGTCTGGCCCGAGAGTGCCATTTCGAATGTGGCCTTCCCGCATGCAGAGGCAGAGGCGACCATTAAGGCGTTGTCTACGCAAGCGAAGGTGCCCTTCTTGATTGGCGCGTTGCATCGCGCAGAGAATGGCGGTTGGCACAATGCGGCGATTCTCTTCAGCGACAAGGGCTTGGAACGCGACAACGTCTACGCCAAGCGTCACTTGGTGCCCTTTGGCGAATATTTGCCTTACGATAAGAAGTGGAAGTGGTTGCAGCAGTTCGTCCCGTGTGGTCAGTCCTGCGAACCCGGTGGGAAGCGCGCGATGATTAAGACGCCCTCGGGCTTGCGCGTGGGCCCCTTGATTTGCTTTGAAGATACGGTCTCCTCGGTGGCACGCGATGCTGTGTTGGCAGGGGCGCAGATCTTGGTGAACTTGAGCAACGACTCTTGGTTCTATGAAGGAATCGAAATCCACCAGCATGCCCATCAGGCCATCTTGCGTAGCTTGGAAACCGGTGTGCCGATGGTGCGTTCGACCAACATGGGTGTCAACGTGGCCATTGATGCCGTGGGTCGCATGCAGACGATTGAGGCCTTCCCAACCCGTTTGCCGGTCTACGAAAAGCCCTTCGCCTCCTACTACTTAGAATATGGTGAGGCGGTCTTTGGGCTTCCGTGCGTGATGTTGATCTTGGCCGTCCTCTTCTTTGCTCTGCTCAAGCGCTTGCTCGGCAAGGGCGTCGTGACGGCGGCAGTTGTCTGCCTGTTGGCGTGCTGTCCGTTGATGGCGCGCGCCAATGAGGGGTTGTTGCCGATGGCCGAGATGGCGATGGATGACGAAAATGCCTCCTTGGCCGAACGTACGGCAAAGAGCCTTTTGGTAAAGATTGGCTTGGCTTCGGAAGACCGTGCCAAAGCAGAGGAAATCTTGATTCGTAGCGCTTTGAAGAAGGGGGATTGGGCAGAGGCACTAAAACACATTGATGCGTGCCCCGAATTGCCCGCCGATCGCCGTTTGGCCTTTACCTTGGCAGCCTTGTGTGGCAAGGACGACTACGCGCAGGTTTTGACCGTTTATGAAGGGGCGCAGGTCTCCACCGATGATAGTTGGGGTGTGACCTCTTTGCGTTATGCCTTGATGGCGGCTCAGGAAATGGGCAAGAAATTGTTGGCGGCTCAGCGTTTTGAAGAGGTGCACAAGGCGAAGGGCGCTTCGGAGATGGTGAAGGCTGAAAATGCCTTGGCATGGGATGCCTATTTGCCGAACGATGCCTCGCGTCAGGCCTTGTTGGATGGCGCGAAGATGGCGGACCGCGGGGGTGTCTTTTTGAGCTGCGCATTGACCTTGCCCAAAGCCTTTGCTACGGTGAATCCCAAAC
>JAFYMU010000029.1 GCA_017548245.1 Kiritimatiellia bacterium
GCTTAGGTTGAACGGCAAGGTGGCTTGCCTTGGTGGCCAGTTGAACTTGAGTGGGCTGGACGTGTCGCTTGGGTTGCATCTCAAAGCACGCGACACGCATTTTAACAATGGGCCATTGTTTGGATTAATGTCAGTCTGATTCACGCTTAATGAGCGCGGGATTGGGGGTTGATTAGGCTTGCGTGTGAGGTGTGGTGTGGATGGGATGTTGAGGTGTCGCGCTTATTCGGGATTGAGGATGCGGGCGTTGAGGGCGTCTTTGATGGTTTGCGCCATGGCGAGGGAGATGCCGGGGAGTTGGGCGATGGCGTGAACGTCGGCGTTGGCAAGGCGACGAACCGAACCAAAGGTTTTGAGGAGCTGTTCTTTGCGGTGGGCGCCGATACCAGGGAGTTCGTCTAGGATTGAGGTTTTCATGGCGCGGAGGCGCAGGGAACGGTTGAAGGTGATGGCGAAGCGGTGGGCTTCGTCGCGGAGGCGCATCAAGATTTGAAGTGCTTTGGTGTCGCGTGAGAGGATGAGGTTGGGGCGTCCTTCGCCAAGGACGATCTCTTCAAAGTGTTCGTTCAACCCTGCGACGGGAATCTGTTCGTAGAGGTCGAGTTCGCGCAATACGTCGCGTGCGGCTTGGACTTGGAGTTGGGCACCATCGCAGAGGATAAGGTCGGGATAGGGGCCGCCTTCGGCTTTGAGGCGTGTGTAACGGCGACGGATGACTTCAGCCATCGCGTGCGGATCATCGTTCGTCACGGTGCGGATGCGGAAGCGACGGTAACGCCGACGGTCGGGTACGCCATCAATGGCGGTTACCATGGAGGCAACCGTGTGGGTGCCCATCAGGTGGGAGATATCAAAGCATTCAATGCAGTGCGGGGGCGTTGGTAGGCCGAGATAGTTGGCAAGATCGGCTAATCCTTCGGAGGCATCGGGTTTGGGGAGGGTTGGTTGGACGCGAATTTTGGCTTGTTCGCGGGTGAAGGCTTTGAGGGCTAACCACGTGTCGCGCAGTTGGGCGGCACGCTCAAAGGCTTGCTTCTCGGCGGCTTCAAGCATGGCGGCATGCACTTCTTCCAAGATGGCGGGACGTTCGCCACGGAGAAAGGCGCAGGCTTCTTCAAAACGTTCGCGATAGTCGGCTTCGGAGATGCGACCAAGGCAGGGCGCGGTGCAAAAACGGATGATGTCGGCTAAACAGTGTTTGTGGTCTTCTTCGCAGGGGCAGAGGCTACCACATTTGCGTAAGCCAAAGCGTTTTTCGGTGAAGTCTAGGGCGGTTCGCACTTCGGTGGAGGAGGGGAAGGGACCAAAGTAACGTGCGCCATCATCGCGCATAATGCGACAGGTGGTAAAACGTGGAAAGCTCTGGTTGGGGTTCGCTTTCAGAGCCAGATAACGTTTATCGTCACGCAAGAGGATGTTGAAGCGCGGGCGATAGGTCTTGATGAGGTGACTCTCGGTTAAGAGGGCCTCGGCTTCGGTTCGAACGATGCGAATCTCGAGGTCTTCCACATGGTGAACGAGACTTCGCAGTTTGGGAGGCGCTTTACGCAGGGTTGAGGCGCGGAAGTAACTCTGTACGCGACGACGTAGATTAACGGCTTTCCCGACGTAGATAATCTTTCCTGCGCGGTCGCGATAGAGGTAGCAACCGGGCTTTTCTGGAAGGTGTTTGAGTTTTTCCCGTAGGACGTCGTTCATGGAGGAGGGAGGTGCCGCAAATCTGAAGTCAAAAAGAGCAGGAGGCGTTTGAATCCGCGTCCTGCTCTTTTGGGTTATCGTTCATGCCAACGATTAATCGAAGTGGATGCGCGGGTCGATCAACATGTAGCAGAAGTC
Organism: Kiritimatiellia bacterium; assembly: GCA_017548245.1. Taxonomy (GTDB): domain Bacteria; phylum Verrucomicrobiota; class Kiritimatiellia; order RFP12; family DVOR01; genus Spyradenecus. Next base: position 1,837 of record JAFYMU010000029.1, read on the forward strand.
GGAAATCAAGTTGCCGAAGAGCTGAATCGAGGCCGTCATCACCAACATGGCCATGAAGACTGCGTAGTCATGGCTCATCAAAGCGGTCAAGGAGAGCTGACCCATGCCCGGGATTTCGAAGAGGGTTTCGATAATCATAGAGCCGGCGAAGAGCACACCCAAGATGCCACCGAAACCGGTTGCGATCGGAATCAAGGCGTTACGCAAGGCGTGGCACCAAATCGCACGGCGACGGGTGGCGCCCTTTGCCAACACGGTGCGCACATAGTCCGCGCTCATCTGTTCCATCAACGAGTTCTTCATCATGATGGTCAAGAGGGCGAACGAGGTCATGACGTAAGCCGTCACGGGGAGCACCATGTGGTAGGCGCGGTCGCAGAAGAGCGTCCAACCACCTGCTTCGGCGGCGGCATCGCTTTCAAAGCCACCAATGGGGAAGATATCCCACAAACCATCCACGGTGCCGCTCAAGCACATCTTCAAAATCATACCTACCGCGAATGCGGGCACTGCATAGGCCGAGAAGACGATAATACTAGAGGCAAAGTCAAAGGTTGACCCATGTCTGAGTGCCTTGGCAATACCCAAGGGAATACAAACCAAATAGCTCATCAAGAAGGAGATGATGCCGAACCAAACCGAGACGGGCAAGCGACTGCGGATGAGTTCCCACGCGGTACGGTTGGGATATTCGTAACTCTTCATCTTCATGCCCAAGCCATCGCGCACAGCCCAGTTGTAGTACTGCTTCCAGACGGGTTGGTCAAAACCGAATTGGCGTTCCAACTCCTTTTTCATCTCATCGCTCACGAGGGCTGCATTCGCGCCACCGCCAGCTTCACCGCCGCTGCTACCGCCACGCATACGCGCCATGGCCATTTCCACAGGGCCGCCGGGGAGCAAACGCGTCAACAAGAAACAAGCCACAGTAATGCCGAAGAAGGTCGGCACCAACAACATTAAACGTCTTAAAAGGTATTGAATACGGTTCATAGATCGAGCCTTGTCTTAAATCGCTACATACTTTAGCATAATCTGCTAGCGTGCGCTTACGAATCCACAAAAAGTTCGGCCGTTGCGAAGAGTGGATCATTGGTTGCACGAATGCCCAAACGACGCAAACCTGCTTCGTCACCAGGGGTGAGCATATGCGACAAATGCATTTCGCAATCACGCAAATCGGCCAGTTTCTGCAATGCAGCGGCGGCATTGGGGTCGGTCGCCGCACAAATAGCGAGCGCCACCAATGTCTCGTCCAAGTTGAGCGAACCGTAACGGCCGTTCAAAATATCCTGCTTCATGCTGCGCACACTATTGACCGTTTCAGGGCCGAGCAAGTGTACGTTGGACGGAATACCAGCCAAGGTCTTTACGGCATTAAGCACAGCTGCCGCGGCGGCGTGCAACGAGGTGGAGTTCATCCCTTTCACAATACGACCATCGCGCAACTGCATTGCGGCGCCACAGGCCACACCTTCAAGGGTCTTCTGCTGCGAGGCTTCATGGGCCGCTTCACGCGCAGGCTGCACCGAGGGACGATCTTCGGGCTGTAACCCTAATTGCTGCATCAAGCGTTCCAAAATCTCAACGGGACGTTTGTCGGACGCGCCCTTGGCCACCGCATCCGAGAGGTGACGGAAGTAACGGCGGATCACTTCCTGCTTGGCAGCGGAAATGCAGATGTTATCATCCACGATACCCGCGGCAATGCAGTTAACACCCATGTCGGTCGGACTCTTGTAGGGGCATTCGCCACCCATATTCAAACGCGTCCAGATTTCGCGCAACAAGGGGAACGCATCCACGTCACGATTGTAGTTCACCGCAATCGTACCATAGGCTTCCAAATGGAAGGGGTCAATCATATTGATGTCGCCCAAATCTGCTGTGGCGGCTTCGTAGGCAAGGTTGACTGGGTGCTTGAGCGACAAATTCCAAACCGGGAACGTTTCGAACTTAGCATAACCCGCAGGGCGGCCTGCCATACGGTCGTGATAGAGCATCGTCAAACAGGTTGCTAACTTGCCCGAACCCGGGCCCGGACCCGTGACCACCACGATGGGACGCGTGGTCTGCACATATTCATTGGCACCATAGCCATCCTTCGAGACCACCAAATCCAGATTCGAGGGGTAACCCGGCACGGCGCGGTGCAACTTTACCGTGATACCACGCGCTTCCAACTTGTTGCGGAATTGCAAAGCGGCTGGCTGGCCATCAAAACGTGTAATCACCACGGCGCAAACGTGGATCTGCCAAGCACGAAGGCTGTCAATGAGCTTGAGCGTGTCATCATCGTAAGAAATGCCAAAGTCAGCACGCATCTTCTTGCGTTCGATATCCTCTGCGTAAACGCAAAGGATGATTTCGGCCTTGTCACCCAACGATTGGAGGAGGCGCAACTTGGCATTGGGGTCATAACCCGGCAATACGCGAGCGGCATGGTAATCGTACATGAGCTTGCCGCCGAATTCCAAATACAGCTTATTGCCGAATGTCTTTGCGCGTTCCATCAAGCCTTCAGCCTGATGCTTCAAATACGCGTCGTTATCAAAGCCTAAATTGCCCATGTGGAAATCCTTGTTTACTTCAGCAACGTCCCCTAAAATGGAGCGGGACTTCTTGCTTAATTCGGGATTTCAGTTTACCAAAAATTGAGCCGTCTGTATACAAAAACCCGTCACCTTATGGTGATTGGCGACGGAGGAAACGGGAGACTGTGGAGGGGTGAACATGGAACTTTTGTGCAATTCGTGACTGGGAGAGGCCATTTTGACGAAGAGAGAGGATGGTTTGGCGGTAAATTTCAAGTTTTGAACGTAATGTGCACCCAGGCGTTCGCCCCAAGGGATAACCCGCAGCGCGACGTCGAGCGAGGGCTTCTCGCGTACGTTGCGAGATAAGGTTGCGTTCGATTTCTGCAGAAAGGCCAAAGGCAAAGGCGATGACCTTACTAGAGATGTCGTCGCCTAAACGGTAATTGTCTTTAATGGTCCATACGCGAATCTTGCGTTCCATGCAGTGATTGAGGACATCCAAAATCATAAAGAGACTGCGTCCCAATCGGGAGAGTTCAGTGCAGATGAGCAAGTCGTCGGGTGCTGTGCGTCGGAGTAGGCGACCCAAGGCGCGCTTTTCCCATGCGATTGTGCCTGATACCGTCTCTTCAATCCACTGATGAATGTGGAGATGGTGGCGTAAACAAAACTGTTCAATCTCGTAACGTTGGTTTTCAATCGTTTGACGATCGGTGGAAACGCGGATGTAACCGTACACGTGCATGAGGAGGGGAGAATCTAAGGGGCTTAAAAACAAGAAGCACCGGAGGTTATCCGGTGCTTCTGTTCTGTACGAGGAACGTGATTAGTCGAGATAGAAGACTTCGTCGCCGCGCTTGATGTCGCCCTGCTTCCAATCGATCAAGATGTCGCAGACCAACACGCCAGCATCCTTGGTGACGGTCTTGAGGCGGATCTTGCCGACCACGTCATCTTCGTTGACGCCTTCGTGACGCACGTAGAGGTCGATTTCAGGGAGTTCCTTTTCGCCATCTTCGCCGATGAGTTCAGCGATTGCAGCGTCATCGAGCTTCACGATGCAGTAGTTGTAATCGTTATCCACGCGGACAACCTTACCCTTGACGCCAGCGGTGATGTTGGCGGCCATAGCATCAGCATTGACGCCACGCGTACCCTGCTGAACAATCTTATCGATGGTTGCCTTGAGCTTGTCCACTTCACCCTTGAGGGTTTCGTTTTCTTCGGTCACCTTATCCAAGTCGCCCTGGAGAGCCACCTTGTCATCTTCGAGGGTCTGCACCTGATCCTTCAATTCGGTGACCTGGCCTTCGAGCGTAGCCTTTTCGCCTTCGAGGGTGGAAATCTGTTCTTCCTTAGCGGCGATGGTCTTGAGCGATTCACGACCCTGCTTCTTCACTTCATTGAGGTTATCAATGGTTTCTTCGTATTCCTTACGGAGATCGGTGAGCTGAACACGGATGTCGTTCATACGCGAACGCTGAGCCGTGGCCTTCTTCAACACTTCGTTGAGAGCGTTGTCCAAAGGAGCGCCTTCCTTGACAGGATTGCCCTGGAAGTCCTTTTCGGGCTTGCCTTCAGCATTCAAGATGTAGACTTCATCGAGGTCGGAGGTGTTTGCAATCTGGTAGCTCTTGTTGTCGAGCTTTTCATAACCTTCCTTATAGGTTTCCCAGAAGTCCGAACGGTCGGGGGTGATGTCAGCCGTTGCCAAGGTCACGTCAGAGATATCGCGTGCCGTGTGGTTCGCAGCCGTATTTTCGAGCACAGGCTCTTCGGCTTCAAAGGTCTTGGCAATCTTAATCGTGAAATCTCTGAATAAGACATTACGATCAATAACAAGATTGCGCTGACCATAAAGTGCCATCGCAAACCAAAGTGCAACGCCGTTCAGGATGAGGGTCAAGATGACCAGGATTCGCAAAACAATGTTCATAGTTGTTCCTCAAGTGTTGTTAAAGTCTAATCTCTCACAACAATTAATAGTTTAGCGCAATGTTTCAGTGCTTGCAAGCAGATTTGTATAGAAAAACTGCGGATTGATTAAAAGTGTGATTAAAGAAGGATGTTGTCAATCAATCGTAACCCCTCTCGACGGCAAGCCAAAAGGATTGCAGAGGTGCCAGGCGTGACGGTCTCTAACGGCATAAGTGTTTCAGAATCAACGACATTTACATAATCAGGGAGCCATCCTTCAGCCGTTGTGGTGGCGCGAATGGAGGCTTCTAGGGTCGCTGCACTGCGTTCGCCCTGTTCAACGGCCGCCTTGGCGGCAAAGAGGGCGCGGCTCAAGCTCAACGCGGCTTTTCGCGCATCTGCGGAGAGATAGGTGTTGCGCGAGGATTTTGCCAAACCGTCTTCATCGCGAATGATTGGCGCGCGAATAATTTCAATCGGGAAGTTCAAATCGCGCACCATTCGACGGATCACAGCGACCTGCTGGAAGTCCTTTTGGCCAAAGACCGCCACATCAGGAGCCGCAATGTTGAAGAGCTTGGCCACCACGGTGCAGACACCGCGGAAATGAATGGGGCGCTGTGCGCCACAATAACCCTTTGCCAGAACCGTTTCTTCCACCCACGTGCTCGCATCGGTTGGATACATCTCTGCGGGTGTGGGCAAGAAGACTGCGGCGGCGCCTTCCCCTTCGCAGAGGGCAATATCGTCCTCTTCTTTATGAGGATAGGCGTCGTAGTCTTCGTTGGGGGCGAACTGCGTGGGGTTCACAAAGATGCTCACAGCCACCTTGTCGCAATGTTTGAGTGCTTCGCGAATCAACGAGAGATGGCCTTCGTGCAAATAGCCCATCGTGGGCACAAGACCCACCTTGAGCCCGGCGCGCTTTTGCGCCATGCTCCAGGCGTGCAGATTGGCGGCGGTAGTAAAGATTTCCATCTTCAATCAACCTCTTTCGATACAATCTTAGTGCAAACGTGCGCCAGGGGCGGTGGGCGTCAAGGGCTGCATCACGCGGAAGGAACCATCAGGGTCGGTGCTGGCGAGCACCATGCCTTCCGAGATGCCAAAGCGCATCTTGCGCGGCGGCAAGTTCGCAATCATCACCACCTGCTTGCCCAAGAGATCTTCGGGCGCATAGGAACTGCGGATGCCCGCAAAGACATTGCGCGGCTTGGCTTCGCCGATGTCGAGCGTCAAACGCAACAACTTATCGCTGCCTTCCACGATTTCCGCTGCCACCACCTGCGCCACACGCAAGTCTGCCTTCACGAAGTCATTAAAGCTCATTTCCGGCGCGAGGGGTTCGGGGAAGACCGTTTCAGCGGGCTTGGTGGCCAACTGGCGAACCGCCTTCTTGGCATCCTTTTCATTAATGGTCTTGGTCGTCGCCTTCAAATCTTCCTTGGAGGCTTCCACCATTGCGGCAACAGCCTTGGCATCCACGCGTGCCGCGAGATGTTCGTAAGCGCCGATGCGGATCTCTTCAATATCCTTATTGATATCTGCAAAGACCGTATTGGATTCGCCGAAGAGCTGTTCCACCTTCTCTGCGTACTGCGGCAAAATCGGCTTCAAGCAGATGGCCATCACGCGGAAGAGGTTGAGCGTACCAGTGAGGACCGAACGCGTTGCTTCCAAGTCTTCCTTCACCAACTTCCACGGCATCTTCGCATCGAAGAGCTGGTTGGCGCGGTCGGCCATTTCACGCACGAGCACCATCACACGGCAGAAGTCGCGCTTTTCGTAAGCGGCCAACACTTCCGGCACCTTGTCACGGCAAGCGGCGAGCAATGCGCGGCTCTCGTCATCCATCTTGCCCAACACGCCACCGCAGCTCTTGTTAATCATCTGCGCACCGCGCGAGGCGAGGTTGGTAATCTTGCCCACGAGGTCGGAGTTGACGCGGCTGACGAAGTCGTCCAAATTCAAGTCCATGTCATCAACCGTGCCATTGAGCTTGCAAGCGTAGTAGAAACGCAAGGCTTGCGCGGGGAGGTGTTCCAAATAGGTCTTGGCCGAGATAAAGGTGCCCTTACTCTTACTCATCTTTTCGCCATTGACCGAGAGGAAGCCGTGAACAAAGACTTCGGTCGGCGTGCGATAGCCCGAGTATTCCAAGAGGGCAGGCCAGAAGAGGCAGTGGAAGCGGGCGATATCCTTACCAATAAAGTGGTAAACCTCAGCCTTGGGATCCTGCCACCAGTCGGCCAATGTTTCACCGCGTTCGGCAGCCCACTGTTCCAACGTGGCCATGTAACCCACAGGGGCGTCCAACCACACGTAGAAATACTTGTCCTTTTCGCCAGGAATTTCGAACCCGAAATAGGGTTTATCACGCGAGATATTCCAGCCGCGAAGGGGTTCGTTAAACCATTCCAAGAGCTTACCCGCCGTGGCCGAGTCGGTGTGGGCAGGGATCCACTTGGCGAGGAAGTCGCGGAAGGGTTCCAATTCGAAGAAGAGCTGTTCGCTGTCGCGCATCACAGGCTTTTCACCGCAAACGGCGCAGTAAGGCGCTTCCAATTCACCCGCATTGTAGGTGGCACCACAAACTTCGCAACCGTCACCATACTGATCCTTCGCGTGGCACTTCGGACATTCACCCTTCACAAAACGGCCAGGGAGGAACATGCCGCAGTGTTCGCAGTAGAGTTGGGCCACTGCGCGACGCGAAATGTAACCCTTTTCGTTCAAGCGCAGATAGATACCCTGCGACAACTTGCGGTTCTCTTCGCTGTTGGTCGAACCGTACTTGTCAAAGCCCATTTCAAAGGCGCCGAACTCCTTCACGCGGGCTTCGTAGCTGCGTGCGATCAAGGTTTCAGGCGTAATCCCTTCCTTGCGAGCACGAATCATAATCGGCGTGCCATGCGTGTCATCTGCACACACATAGATGCACTGGTTGCCCATCATCTTCTGGTAACGCACCCAGAAGTCGGTCTGAAGATATTCCACCAAGTGACCCAAATGCAGGGCACCATTGGCATACGGCAAAGCACTCGTTACAATAATTTTACGGGGATTCATAGGGACCTCTTTCATCCTGAGGGCGCACATTGCGCAAATGTCTAAATAAATCGGTTAGTCGGCCAACATCAATGCGCCATTCGCACGGCGGCTTGCTTCTGCCGCAAAGGCGATGCGATGGCTCTCGAGCGAGACATCAAAGATGTCCATATAACGCTTCGGGTCGCCTTCGGTCAACTGATAGACCAATTCGTCCATCAATCCAAAGTCGCCACCACCGTGGCCCGAACCCTGCACTGCGCCCGCTTCAAGCACGCTATCCCACACTTCGGTGGTGCGGGTGTCAAAGTGGTAAATCGTTAACTTACGGCCATCGCCCACGATTTCACCGCGGGTACCAAAGACCTTCGTTTCGCGACCGCCCGTGTAGGTGTAGCTCTCCATCTGATGCGCCACCGTGACGCCGCCTTCAAAACGCAAGTTGACCACTTGGTGGTCCACGGCATCATTGTCGCACGCGTAGACGCAACGGCCATAAGGGCCTTCTTGCAACATGGCCTTCATCGCCTCGTCGCTCTTGTCAACAAAGGGATAACGGTAATCTTGGCGTTCCAAATAGATCTTGCGCGCCGAATAGGGGCAGGCGCGTTCCACTTCAGCTGGGCAGGACAAGCAACGGTCTGCCGCACCTGCGGGACGATGGGCGGCATTGAAGTGGAAGGTGTTACCAAAGGAGGAAACGCCCGTGCAGCGTTTGTTGAGCCACCAAACGAACTGGTCAAAGTCGTGGCAACACTTTTGGAGAATCATCGGCGTGGCACGTTCGGTATTGCCCCAGTTGCCACGGCAGAAACTGTGCGCTGCGTGCATGTAAGCCACAGGTTCCAAATGCTGAATACTCACCGTTTCGCCAATCGCCTTTTGGTCAAGCAATTCCTTCAGCTTCTTGAAGTAAACGGTATAACGCAAGACGTGACCCAAGATCACCAAACGATCCTGCTTCTCATGCACCTTCGCGGCCAAGCGTTCGCACTCTTCCCACGTGCGGCCCATGGGTTTTTCCAAGAGCAAGTGATAACCTGCGTCCAAACACGCAATCGCAGGTTCAATATGCAATGCATCCGGCATCGTCACCATCATGAGATCGCAATCCGGCTTTGCGGCCACCGCTTCCGACCAATCCCCCCAGACAGCCTCCGGCGGCAAGTTGTACAACTTTGCCACAGCCTGCGCCGTCTTGGGATTGATATCCGCCACGCCAACAATCTGAACGCGATCAGGATGTGCCGCCGCATAAGCGGCATAGGTACGACCACGATCACCTGCGCCTAAAATGACTACTCGAATCGGTTTCTGCATTGCTACACTCCGTTTCTCTACTAACCCATCTAATATACCATAAAATAAAGAGAAGAAAACTCCACCACCTAGAGATTTTCAAGCGTCCATGGATTACCCTTGAATACATGGAAAAAGCGCTTTTACTGTTTTTACCACAAGGACGAAAAAGGAGACGGCTTGCTCCGTTCGCGACAGATCTACCGTCTCTCTTGCCGTGCATGTTTAACCCTCCTGCACGGCATTCTCGCTTATACGCGCTATCGGTCGCGCTTGGATGGAAGACCAATCCCCGTGGAGTTACGTTGCGGTTCAAGCCTGGTTGTCCACGTGTTTGATTCAAATACAAACTCAATTTGAATCAAATGCGATTTCAATTTGATTCAAACACGAGTGTGTATTTGATTCAAACACAACTTCAATTTGAATCAAACTGAAGTTGCCTTTGAATCAAATGGGCTGGTGCTTGCGCTTGGATTGGCGCACGAGGCAAGCGAGATGCGGAC
>JAFYMU010000030.1 GCA_017548245.1 Kiritimatiellia bacterium
GCGTTCCGTGTGCTTTGGAAGGTAAGCTCCGCGTCTCCGATACGCCGATGGGCAGTTTGGTGGTGCAGTTGTTGCACTGGATGTCCGACCCGCGCGCAACATTGTGGCAAGCGATTGTTCTGGCATTGGAGTTGGATGGCACCGCGGCTGAGACGCAGTTGAACACGTGGATGGCCTGCGTCAACGAAAAGGGCTTTGTGGCGTGGTTGGACACGCTCTTTGGGGTGCAGACCGCCTGGGCAAAGCGTTTGACAGAATCGGATGTGCGAACCCTTGAGGCGATTCGTCAGGGGTTGGAGCAGTTGGACCAAAAACGGTGCACGGACCCTGCGCTTGCGCGTGACGCGGTGGAATTGTTGCAAGTGCCCTCGATTGCCGATAAGAATGTCTTGAACTTGATGACCATTCACCAGTCGAAGGGGTTGACCTTTAGTGTCGTCTTCACCGTGTTGGCTGGGGATGTGGTACGCACGCAGACGGAAGGCGCTGTCGTTGGGGAGGATTGGGTGATGGAAGGGCTCGCCCTGCAGCAGACCTACGATGCCGTGCCCGCCCTCAAAGCGGCTCGCGAAACGGCGTACACCAGTCGCATGCAGGATGTCTTGTGTGCCTTGTATGTGGCGATTACGCGTGCCGAACGCGAACAGATTATCTTGGCCCCTGAAAAGGATACCAAATCGTTGAAACACACGGCCGCATGGTTGTTCACCAGCAAGCCGCCCGCAGAAGAACCCGAACCGAAGAAGGCCTCGAAGGCTGCCAAGTCGGGTGAGTTTATGGCCGTGATTCATCACGCCTTTCGTGAGGGCGATGACGCTCCGAAGGCGAAGCACACGGTGGTCTTTGAAGAGGGCAATCCCGATTGGTGGAAGACGTTGAACGATATCGACGCATCGACGCAGCCCGCAACCGCTGAAGCAACGACCTCGTGGGTGCGTGAGGCAGCGGAGGATGCAGTGGAGGTCGAGTTGCCGTCCGAACAGGCGAAGGCGCGGACAGTGGCGGAGCTCTTGGGGAAGGGGTCGCATCGTGCGCGTGACTTTGGTATTGATTTGCACGAACGCTTGGCGCAGATCGAGTGGTCGGATCGGGGCGCCTGGGGCGTTCCGGCTGAGGTCTTTCAGCGTCCGGACGAACCGTGCATCGTGTGGCGCGAACGACCCTTCTCGGTGCAAGTGTCGAATGAAGGGCGATTGCGTTATTTGCCCGGTCAGTTTGACCGCGTCCATCTCTTCCCGAATTCGAAACGCGCGATTATTTACGACTACAAGACCTCGCACGCCGCGGAAGTGACGCCCGCGTATGCGCGTCAGCTCAAGGATTATCAAAAGGCGTTGGCGATTATGACCGGTTATCCGATTGAGAATATCGAGATGAAGTTGGTCTTCACGCGCCATCAGTGCATTATGGATGTAACGGCATGAGTGAAGCGATAACGTTTGTTGTGGCTCCCGATGAGGCGAACCTGCGCGCAGATGCGTGGGTGGCTAAACGTTATCCCGCGCTCTCCAAACGGCTCTTGCGTAAGTGGATTGACGATGGCAATGTGGTGCTCAACAACCGCGTTTGCTTGAAGGGCGATCGCATGGTGGCAGGGGCGACGGTTACGTTGCGAAGCGAACCGGTGGAGGTGACGCTTCAACCCAATCCCGCGATTGCGGTGAACATTGTCTATGAAGATGAGGATTTGATTGCAGTCAATAAGCCTGCGGGGTTAGATTGCCAACCGAATCAGGTGGATGAGACCGAGACCTTGGCCAATGGACTGCTCGCGCGCTATCCGACATTGGCTGGCATTGGGGATACGGCGCTCACCTGTGGCATTCTCCATCGCATTGACTGCGGCACCTCGGGTTTGGTCTTGGTGGCGAAGTCGCAGGCGGTTTACGATGCGATGCGTCAGCAGTTCTCCGAACATCGCGTGGAAAAACACTACCGCGCGTTGGTGCGTGGCCATGTGACGGCGGCCGGAACGTTGGAGCATCGCTTGGCGCACAATCCGCGTTGCCCGGGTCGTATGGTTGATGCCGATCTCTGGCGCGATGTGAAACGTCCCATGCGGGCGGTCACGGCGTATCGGCCGTTGCACCCCGTGAAGGTCGGGGATTTGAATTGTTCTTTCTTAGATGTGTGCATTTTTACAGGCGTTACACATCAAATTCGTGCGCAACTCTCCTTTGCGGGCTTTCCGATTTTGGGAGATGCGCGGTATGGCGGTCAAGTGAGTGACGCGCCGTTCAGTCGCCATTTCTTACATGCGTATACGGCGACCTTTATTCATCCAAGAACCCAAACACAAAAGACGTTAAAGGCTCCTCTCACGGAGGATTATCAGAGTGTGTTGGGGCATCTTGTCAATTAAAAGAGGAACTGAGATGATGACATTTAAGGATTTGGGTTTGCCCGAGGCGCTCTTGCGCGCCATTGACGGTTTGGGTTTTAATGAACCGATGCCCATTCAGGCAGAGGCAATCCCCGCATTGTTGCCCGAGAATCCGCCAGACTGCGTGGCCCTTGCAGCCACCGGTACGGGCAAGACCTGTGCATACGGATTGCCTTTGCTCGCGCATACGGACCCTGAAGCGGCGCAGGTGCAGTCGTTGATTTTGGCACCGACGCGCGAACTCTGTTTGCAGATTGGTGAAGAGTTGGTGCGGTTTGCCAAACATTTGCCCGCCATTAAGGTGGTGGCGTGTTACGGTGGCGCGCCGATTGGCCAGCAAATCATGAAGTTGCAACGCGGTGCACAGGTGGTGGTGGCCACGCCGGGCCGTTTGTGCGACTTGATTCGTCGCGAGGCGGTACAGTTGGACAACGTGAAGATTTGCGTTTTGGACGAGGCAGATGAAATGCTTA
>JAFYMU010000031.1 GCA_017548245.1 Kiritimatiellia bacterium
ATGACGCGCGCCAAGCGTCTCTCGGCAACGGCTGAGTTGTATGCGGCAAAGCCGGGTGTGGTCTTGGATTTGTCGGATGATGAATCGCTGCATGCGGCGACAAGTGAATTGTTGGACCTCGTGAGTGAAGGCAAACTCAAGGTGCACACGGCCACCAATCGCGTTTTGGAACTCGCAGGCTTTTCGCCGAGTGCCACCGAGTTGCGTTCGGTCCTTGAAGCCATTCGCGCAGATGTGCCCCATGTGCAGCAGATTGATTGTTCGCGTGTTACGTTGGGCGAGGCTACAGGCGTGGTTGAAGTGGAAGCCGCAGAAACGGGTTCTACGCAAGGCGTGACAGCGGTGAAGACGGCGCGTGGTTATCGTGACAGCCAAAAGCGTGCAGCACCGAAGATGCCGGTGGTTGGCGTGATGACAGTGCCGTATCCGTGCTTGGTCCTGAAAGATGGTTCGCGTGTGACCGAAGGTGCTGAGTTTGGCGGCTTTATCATTGAACAGATTGGCGCTGACACCATCCGTGTGCGTGGCCCCGAAGGCACCTTTGAATGGCGCCCCTAAGGATTTGATAACGATGCAATTACTTGAACTTGAACGTGATCTCTCTGGCGCCGACCGCGATGCGGCGTTGGCGCGCCATGATGAGATTTTGGCGAATCTCGAGGCACGGATAAGTGCCGCGTTACGTGAAGGTTTGCCGCCCGATGACTATGCACGTGTGGAACAGTTACGTGAAGCCAATGTGGTGGCGCGCAAGATTTTAAGGCTTTCAGCTCGCGAGAACTGAAGGATCATTTGGGTTGAAGTGGACCTCAAGCGAGTGCTTGCGAATTGACGGAACCGTTTATTCTTTGGTACACTAAAACCAGGTATATGAGTATTTCCGTTCGCCTTCGAACGGGAATTTTAGACAAACAAAGGAGCGAATAACATGTCTCTTCCCGTATTCACGAATCCTGTTGATGAAATCCAGGAAGCCGGCTTCCGTAACTGGGGCGAAAATGCAGCAAATATCCACACCGACCGCGTGTACACCGCCTTGATCAATGCAGCTAAGGTGATGGAAGAACGCTTGGCCACCTCTCTCAAGAACTACGAAGAACACCCTGACGTGCAGGCCAACCTTCAGCAGTTGCAGTATGACCTCCAGAGCTGGAACCTCGCCCTCACCACGATGACGAACATCCAGAAGAACATGGCTGACGCGTTGAAGTCGATCTCTTCTAACTTCCGCTAATGTTTGATTTAACGCCTGAAGAGGCTCGCTTGTTGCTCAACGTTGCCATGATGGCAACGGGGAGCAATCGCTTTACCTCCGCTGCGAAGATTCTCGCGGCGTTGGAGCGTTTCCGTCCGGGTGATCCTTCACTCGCGGCGGCAAATGCGATGTTATTTATTAGTATGGGCGACTTCCAGGGCGCTGTGGACTACCTCGATCAAGAGGCCCTTCCCCAGCATCCTGATGGCGCTATGCTAAAGGCCTTCAAGGGAATGGCATTACTCCGCATGAATCGCGTGCAAGAAGCGCGTGGTCCATTGCAGGAGGCCGCTGAACAAAGCGATGATCCTGCCGCTGCTCAATTGGCAAAGGATATGCTTGTATGACAGAAGAGATCATTATTGAAGCCGTTCGTTCGGCACACATCTCGCCTCGCATGGTCGAACCCACGGGTGTTGTTTCGCCTGTGGCTGACCCTGAAACGGTGGCGCGGTTTTCTCAAGCGATGGCTCCCGCGCAAGTGGAAGCGGTTCCGTTTGCAGATAAGGTGGCGGCGTCTTGGCAATCTGCTCAGGCGAACCATCAAGGGATCGTCCATCGCATTCAAGCACTCTCTGAAATGAGCGGTCGCCATGCGTTGAGTGCCGCAGAATTGACCGAACTGCAATACGAAGTGCATAATTTGGCCTTCCAGCAGGAGGTCGTTGCGAAGGTTGCAGACAAATCGTCTTCGGCGATTCAGACGCTGATTCGTAACCAGTAAGGGCTGATCAGTGGACTGCATGGAAACTCCGAAACGGAGGGGAATGGGAATGAAGAAGCCAATGTTAATGGTGGCGCTCTGTGCGTTGCTCGCAGGTTGCGACAAGGACGTAGCCCTCCATTCGCAAATTGAAGAACGCCAGGCGAATCTCGTGATGGCGGCGCTTCTCGATGATGGTATCGCTTGTCACAAGATGCCGGGCGATGAAGGTCTGTGGAATGTTTTGATTGCTGAAGCAGACTTCGCGAAGGCAACGAATTTGTTGGAACGTAAGGGCTTGCCGCAACGTTCGTATCAGGGTGTCTCGGAGGTGTTTAAGAAGACTGGCATGGTCTCTTCGCCCTCGGAAGAGCGTATCCGTTTTATGGATGCCCTCGCACAGGACCTCTCGCGAACCATTTCGGGTATCGATGGCGTTGTGGATGCACGCGTCCATGTGGTGTTGCCTGAAAACGATCCCTTTGCAAAGCATACGCTTCCCTCAAGTGCCGCAGTCGCGATTCGCAGTCGTTGGAATGCTGATATCGCCGACCTTGTGCCTTCGATTAAGAATCTCGTGAAGAACTCCATTGAGGGGTTGAAGTACGAGAAGATTTCGGTTACGGTCTTTAAAGACGCTCCTCCCGAAAAGTAAAATGACAGCAGAAGAACGTCAATTCCTTCTTACAGCGGCCTGGCTCTTTGTGCGCCATGGTCAGCAACATCGTGCCCGCGCCCTTGTGGAAGCGCTCACGGAGGCTGACCCGCGCGATGGTGTCTCCGCGGCGGCATTGGCGGAATTTATGTTGGCAGAGGGAGAGGGCTTTGAGGCGCTAAAAGTGCTTCGTGCGGCCGATTTCCCTCCCGAACTCGCGCGAGCAGAGGCAATCTTAGAGACGCGTGCACTGGCAATGACAGGGCGAACCGAGGAGAGCGCAAAACGTTGGAAGCGTTTTCTCGAATCGCGTAAAGGAAGGGGCCGCTCATGGATTGCACAATAACCCAAGCACGCGAACTCATCGCGAACGACCGATTGTGGCCGAAGGTGCGTGATTACCTCGCGGCAGGGGGGGCGTTTGAATGCTTTCCGCCGTCGGATCCTGCGCGCTTAAAGTTGCTAGATGAGGCCACGCGCCAAGCAATCGGGCATTGGATTGAGGCGATTGCCTTAGCCGATCAATGGCGAAAGGTCGTGGATGGCGCAGCGGTGCGTGAGATTAAAGCGGCGCACGCGGATGTCTATCCCGAAGTCTTCCGTTATACGGCCTATTTTACCAAGTGGCGTAGCGTCCTCAATGAGATGGTGCGCACGGCCGAACGTCAAGGGTGTCGCGTCTCGCAAGTGCCATGCCCTGACTTCGCGATGGTGTTGTTACTCCTAAAATTAAAATTTCCGGAGGCCTATAAGTTATGTTGTTGTTAAAGAAACAAGCCTTTGAGCTCTCCTCGTCTGCACGTCTGGTTAAGGCGGCAGATGCACGTTGTGTCTGTGATGCGCAAGCGATTATTGCGGCAGCCGAAGCCGAAGCGGCACGATTGATTGAGGCCGCCAAGTCTGCTTTTGAGGAAGAACGCCGTCGCGGTTATGCGCAAGGCCTTGAAGATGTGAAGGCGGAGGTCTCGCGTCGTAAACTTGCTCTCGCGGAAGAATCGGCCGCCTTTATGGGTTCGGTCGAAGAGAAGATGGCCGATATCGTCCTGAAAGCCTTGCGTAAGTGCGTGGATGAAATCGGCGATCGCGAATTGGTCGTGCCGATTGTGCGTAAGGTGATGCGCACGGTGGTGCGTAACCAACGCCAGATTACCTTGCGTGTTGCGCCTGAAATGGTCGATAGCGTCAAGTTGCGCATGACCGAAATCCTCTCTGATTTTCCCTTACTCGATGCGGTGGATGTCCAAGAAGACGCGCGTCTTAAAGGAACCGCTTGCGTGGTTGAAACGGCTGCTGGCATTGCCGACGCCTCCATTGAAACGCAACTCGCCGCAGTTGAAGAGTCCATCCGCCGCCATTTCGCGCGTGAACGCTAAGAAAGGCGTTGCAAACTATGTCCGTGTCATCCTTTGATTACATTACCGAGGTCCTTGATCAGGCCGTTGCTGATGCGCGCCCGATTGATGTCAAGGGCAAGGTGATTCAGGTGGTTGGCACCATCATTAAGGCCTCTGTGCCTGGCGTTAAGGTGGGCGAAGTCTGCATTTTGCGCAACCCTTGGGAAGGCACCGAAGTCTCGGCTGAGGTGGTTGGTTTTACTAAGGAAACGGTGCTCTTGACCGCGCTCGGCGCAATGGTGGGTATTTCGGCGCAGACCGAGGTGATTCCTACGCGTCGTGTCCACATGGTGCCCGTTGGCGATTCGCTCTTAGGACGCGTCTTAGATGGCTTGGGCCACCCGATTGATGCCGAAGAAAAGGGCCCCTTGCGTCCTGAGGGCTACTATCCTGTTTACGCCGATCCGCCCAATCCCTTGGAACGTACCGTCATTTCCAAACCCATTGCCCTCGGGATTCGTTCGCTCGACGCCTTGCTCACCTGTGGTGAGGGCCAACGTATGGGCATCTTTGCCGCCGCGGGTGGTGGTAAATCTACCCTTTTGGCGCAGATTGTGCGCAATACCGAAGCCGATGTCACGGTCTTGGCCTTGATTGGCGAACGTGGCCGTGAAGTGCGTGAGTTCATTGAAAAGGATTTGGGCCCTGAGGGCCTTGCGAAGTCGGTGGTGATTTGTTCCACCTCCGATCGCAGCGCCATGGAACGTCTTAAGGCGGCCTATGTCGCCACCTCGATCGCCGAATCCTTCCGTGATAAGGGCAAAAAGGTCTTGCTGTTGATGGATTCGGTGACGCGTTTTGGCCGTGCCCAACGTGAAATCGGCCTTGCAGCGGGCGAACCGCCCACGCGTCGTGGCTTCCCGCCAAGCGTCTTCTCGGAGTTGCCGAAGTTGATGGAACGCGCAGGAAACTCGGCCAAGGGTTCGATTACGGCACTCTACACGGTGCTCGTGGAAGGTGATGATATGACCGAACCCATCGCGGACGAAACGCGTTCGATCTTGGATGGTCACATCGTCTTGTCGCGTAAGTTGGCGCAGATGAACCACTATCCGGCCATTGATATTTTGCAGTCCATTTCACGTTGCCAAAATGCCATCATTAATGCCGAGCACAAGAAAGATGCGGCGCATTTGCGTGAGATTTTGGCCAAATACGCAGAAGTGGAACTCTTGCTCAAGATTGGCGAATATCAAAAGGGTGCTGATCGTGAGACTGACGAAGCCGTGGCAAAGATTGGTCGCGTGAATGCCTTTTTGCGTCAAGGACTCTTCGAACAGCATACCTTCGCAGAGACGATTCGCCAACTTGCGGAGGCGGTTCGCTAAATGACGTATGCCCTTCAGAGTCTGTTGCGAATCCGTGAGATGCGTGAAGAACGTGCCGCGAATGAGTTGACGGTCGCGCGACGTGAAGTGGCAAATGCCGAACGTGTTTTGGCAGAACGCCGTGCAGACTTGGCGGCGTATGAAGAGACCAAAGAGGCGCGTCGCAATCGTCTCTTTGAGGCCATCGAGGGCCGTGCGATCTCGATGGACGAACTCGATTTGGTGCGTGAGGGCATTGCACGCATTGATGAAGAGGGCACCTTGAAGGCCGATAACGTGGTGCAAGCGCAGACCGAACTTGAAAAACGGAATGTCTTGGCCGAAACCTCGCGTGCCGCCTTTGTGTCGGCCTCGAAGAACCGCACGAAGATTACGGAACATCGTGACATTTGGCGTCACGCAGAGGCCGTAGCTGCAGAACACCGTCAAGAGACGGAACTGGAAGATTTTACAGGAAAAAAGGTCGTTGATGATGCTGCCTTTGATGGGGATTGAACCGATTAACGCCTGCGAAATGGCGTTCGCAACCGTGCAACAGAGGGGGGATTTACCCTTTTCTGAGCGCGCGTTATCGGTTGATGTGCAGGCGTCCGAACGGTTTACGGCCTTGTTGGAAGAGGGGAATGCCCTGACAAAGGAGGCGTTGGACGTTTGCGAACGCCTCATCTTGCGTTCCGAAACGGCCCACGAAAACCCGCTTTCTGACACAACGCCCATCTTCACGAAACCCGCCACGCCCCACACAAGGACGGCCGAACAACCGCTTTCCACGTGGACGCCGACCGATTTCCCCAAGCACGCGGAAGGGGGCGAACCCCCAACAGCCCTCCGTGAACAACCCGATCCTGTGCGCATTCAAGCCTCTGCTAAGGAAATGGCTTACGCACCGGTTCCAGAGATGTCTCAGCCAACGACCGAACGCCTAACGCAGACCACGGTGGGTCGTGTGAATCTTCCGCAACCTCCCGTGGCGAAGCCAGAAGAGCAGGGGATTGCGCCCGAACGTGTCGTCGCCTTTGGTACAACGCCTGTCCAACGTTCTCGTCAACCGATTTCCATCAAGCCCCAACCGCGTGGCCGTGAAACTACACCTGCGGTTTCGGCTCATCCCCGTTCTGAATTCCAACCCACCTTTGCCCCCTCTGCGTTCGTCCCGGTGGCAAGCCCAACCCCTTTGCAGACGGTCGGCGAGGTTGTGCAGTATCCAACGGTGGAAACACCGCTTGCACAAGTGGTCATTTTAGAGGCTCGTCCTGTTGAAAAAACGCAACCGCACGCGATGGAAACCACGCGTGTAGTGTTCGAAGAGCTTACTCAAACCGAATCCCCAACGTCCCCCGTGATTACCGAAGAAGCGCCGATTGAAACGCCAATAAGTGTGGGACGCCCCTCTCGTCCAATGCCTTCACAGCCTTCGCACATGGCATTGCCTGTTGAGCAAAAGGCGACGTTGGAACAATCCGCCTTGCCTTCGGTGCCGCCTCAGGTTGCACGTCCTGTTCGCGAGGTGGTCACTCCGATTGCACCTGAAACCGTTGTGGCACCGCAGACAACTGTCGGCGCATCGCCGCGTCCGATGCCTGCGGAGCCCTTGCAGGAGGCGTTGCCTGTTGAACCGATGGTCAAGCCGACTCCGACGTTCTCTACTCAGGGTTCGGTGTCGCCGCAGGTTGCACGTCCAGTGCGCGAGGAGGTAATGCCGATTGCACCTGAAACCGCTGTGGCACCGCAGACAACTGTCGGTGTATCGCCGCGTTCGATGCCTGCGGAGCCCTTGCAGGAGGCGATGCCTGTTGAACCGATGGCCAATCCGACTCCGACGATCTCTACTCAGGGTTCGGTG
>JAFYMU010000032.1 GCA_017548245.1 Kiritimatiellia bacterium
ATGTTAAAGGCAGGTTCTACCAAATCATCCGAAACGTCATCATTCGAAACGTCAAGCGTCGCCTTAAGAAAGCAACCAAACGCTACAACAACCTTAAATTATTCTTCAATCGCCACCGCTCTAAAACCTAACCTGCGACACATCGTCCCCTTACAAAGGATGTCGGTGTAATCATCGTGTGATGGAAGCATTTTTTTGATAGAATGGTGTATCATTTTTGGAGTACATTATGGTCACCGTGGTGAGTGGCGTTGATACAGACGCTGGAAAGAGTATTGCAACGGGATGGTGGGCGCGCCAGTTGATGGCCGAGGGCAAGCGTGTCATTACCCAAAAACTTGTACAGACGGGCAATCAAGATTGTTCGGAAGATATTGTGCGTCATCGTGAAATGATGGGTATCCCCTTTTTGCCTGAAGATGATGCACGGTTAACGATGCCTGAAATCTACAGCTATCCATGTTCGCCCCATCTTGCGGCGCGCATTGACCAGCGTCCGTTGGACATTGACAAAATCACTGCGGCAACGCGGATTTTGGACGAACGTTATGATGAGGTGCTCTTGGAAGGTGCAGGTGGCTTAATGGTGCCGCTCACGGAATCGCTTCTCACGATTGACTATATCCAACAAATGGGTTACCCCATGATCTTTGTGACGGGCGGCGTCTTGGGTTCCATCAGTCACACCTTACTTGCTTTTGAAGCCCTTAAAAACCGCCAAATCAACGTTACCCATATTCTTTACAACCGTTTCCCTGGCCGCCACGACCGCATCATTGACGATGAGTCGTGCGCTTATCTCCAACGCGCCGCAAGGCAGCTCTTTCCAACCGCTTGTTGGAAAGAGCTACCAATTATGAATTACGAATTATGAATTATGAATTGTGAAGAGGGAGCGATGAAAGAAAACATACTCTTGGTGAAAAGTAAGGGTTTTGCGTTACGAATCATTCGCCTCTACACGTATTTAAACAAAGAAAAGAATGAAACTGTATTGTCAAAACAGCTATTAAGAAGTGGCACGAGTATTGGTGCAAATATCCGAGAAGCGCAACGGGCACAATCTGAAGCTGATTTCTATGCTAAACTATTTGTGTCTTTAAAGGAAGCCGACGAAAGTGCTTATTGGCTTGAGTTACTCCACGATAGCCAATTGCTTACCCCCGAACAATTTGACTCCATTTATGCCGATTGTACCGAACTCATCAAACTCCTTGTCTCGATCACACACAAAAAATTCGCCAACAGCCCCCTCAACAACACGTAATTCATCATTCGCAATTCATAATTCGTAATTCCCCATTCATAATTCATAATTCGTAATTCATAATTCGCTATGCGTCCGATTCGTAAGACCTTTCCTGTAAATTTGTTGATTGAAACCAAAACCGTTTTGGTTGTGGGTGGTGGCCGTGTGGGGTTGCGAAAAACGCGTTCGTTGTTGGAGGCTGGAGCGCAGGTGCATTTGGTGTGCCCTGACGCGTTGCCCGAATTTACCGAATTGCCGATTCAACATACTGCGCGCGCCTTTGAGCCTACCGATATCGCCGGGTGTGCATTGGTCGTGGCGTGTACCAACGAAAAAGTAGTTAATCGCGCTATTTTGGATGCGGCGCGTACCGCGCAGGTGCCGTGTTGTTGCGCAGATGGAAATTGGGCAGAGGGCGACTTTATCGTTCCTGCAACATTGCGAACCGATGATTTGCTCATCAGCGTTTCCACCAATGGTAGCAGTTGCCGAACCGCAAAAGAGGTTAAGGATGCATTGGCTAAACAACTGAACCGTTGTTCGCCTGGCGAGCTCTTTATCCATGGGATTGATGCGGCCTTCGCGTTGCCGCCGCACGAACAACTCGCGCAGCGTCTCGGATTCCTCTCGGGTCTCTACGGATGGGCATTCCTTGCCACGTGCAACCGAACCGAAATTATCGCATGGGCCGCACCCGAACTCATCGCGAGCGGGCTCTTGCAACACGCATTTCACTTGCCCGAAGGCGCCTACACCTACCACGGAGACGCGGCGATGCGTCACCTTACCTATGTGCTGGCGGGGTTAAAGGCCAAGATGATTGGCGAATTTCACATCGTTGGCCAAGTACGCGATGCGATGGAACGCGCCCGCGAATCGGGTTGGGCCAATGGCCAACTCCAACGCGCCTATGCTGAAGCACTGCAACGTTCGCAACAGCTTCGAACCGCAATTACGCCACACATCCCGCAGATTGAAGTGGAAGAGCTCGCCCTTGAGGGAGCGACTGGACGCGTGGTTATCGCTGGCACAGGTGCACTTGGTCGCGCTGCCCTCACCAAGGCGCAAGCCATGGGTTTGGACGTTACGATGCTCTACCATAGCCGTCCGCTTGAGGGCGTGCATTGCCTCCCCCTTAATCAATGGCGTGAAGCACTTCCTGGCGCAACGCGTTTTATCTCAGCGCTCACCCTTTCTGAACCCCTCTTCAACGCCGAAGCGCTCGGTATTCCAGCCTACGATTTAGGCGCACCGCGTAATATCACGGGCGAATCGGTTCGCGATTTGGATGCCTTACGTGGCGATTACCTGGCTCGAACGGGAGCCATTGACCTCATTTTAAGCACTGCCGATGCGGCCTATACGGAGATGCTCCGTGACTAAATCTACCCTTCTTGTTGGCGCACGTGATTCGCAGTTGTCCCTGATTCAAGCTGAAAACGCCTTACAGCGAATCAAACAGCAAACGGGACTCCATTTTGAATTGCGTCCCTTCTCCTCTCCTGGTGACCGCGATCAGACGACCGACTTACGTCAATCGCCGGGCAACTTCTTCACCAAAGACCTTGATGAGGCCTTGATTCGTGGTGACCTTGATGCCGCCATTCACTCGGCCAAGGATTTGCCGCCAGAGGGATTGCCACCCGAACTCGATTGGTTTTGGTTGCCCTGGCGCGAAGATCCGCGCGATGCGTTGGTCGTGCGTGAAGGCGTTACAGAGCCGAAGATCATTGGCATTAGTAGTGGTCGCCGCGAAACGTGGGCTGCCGAACGATTCCCCAAGGCCGAACGGCGCACTTTGCGTGGCACCATCCCTGCCCGTTTGCAACAGCTTGACGAGGGTAAGTTTGACGCCATTGTCATTGCGGCGGCGGCGCTTCACCGTCTCAACCAAGCCCATCGCATCACCGAGTATATCGCGTTAACCGAACTCACCCCGCCGCCTGGACAGGGTTATTTGGCGATTACCTTCCGCAAGGCGGACGCTCAACTGCGTCAACTCCGCAACCTCTACATCAAGAGTGTGCGTTTTGCGGGTGCGGGTGTCGGCGATGGCGAACTCTGCACGTTGGCTGCGTTACGCGAAATTCAAGCCGCTGATTGCATCATCTATGATGCCCTGATGGATGCCTCGCTCCTTGATGCCGCCAACCGTCCGAATCACCTCGTTGAAAAG
>JAFYMU010000033.1 GCA_017548245.1 Kiritimatiellia bacterium
CATACATCCGCCCCAGTCGCCGCACATATATCCAATCCAGTGCTTCTTCGTCAGGGGAGTGAGAGGTGATTTCGGAAGTCTTTTCACATGCAGTACATACGGTCCAGTGACCGGTCTCGTCTGCGTGGTAGACATTCTGGTGATCAACCAGGATCTGGCGCTGATAACCGCAATCGTTGCAGATTTCATCACACTTGGAACTGTAGGTATGCAGCTGTACGTTAGCCTTCTTATCGCAACGGGAACATGCATACCAGTGCTGGGTTTCGTCAGCAATCAGCTCACCAATGGGATTGTGACCGGTGGTACGGGTGTAATCACAAGAATCACAGGGGTTCAGACAACCGTCAGAGAAAGTGTGTTCCTTGTGCTTGATGCTGCCGCCACAATCAGTGCAGCTGGTCCAGTGGTACAGGGAATCCTGTTCCCAGGTTTGACTTACAGTATGATTGGAAACGGTCTGATCACCACAAGTGGAACAAACCCCACGCCAAGGTCGCACCAGCAAACGCCACACCTGCCGAAACGGCCCCTGAAGCCGACAAGGACGAGATGGGTCCGCAGACGCGTCACTTGACCTTGCTCGGCAATAAGACCGTCTACAGCGACCGCTACACGCCGGCCATCTTGGAAGCCTTTGACAATCGTCATCCCGAAAATGACTACTTTGTGAAGTTCAACTGCCCTGAGTTCACCTCGCTCTGTCCGATTACAGGGCAACCCGACTTCGCCACGATTTACATCAGCTACATTCCTGACAAGAAGATGGTGGAAAGTAAGAGCTTGAAACTCTACCTCTTCAGTTTCCGTAATCACGGCGCCTTCCACGAAGATTGCGTCAACTTGATTATGAAGGATTTGATTAAACTGATGAGCCCGCGCTACATCGAAGTGTGGGGCAAGTTCTTACCGCGTGGCGGCCTCTCCATTGACCCTTATGCCAACTACGGTCGCCCGACCACGCGTTGGGAAGAATTTGCACGTCAGCGGTTGTTAATGCACGATCTGACGCCCGAACGCGTAGACAACCGTTAAACCGCTCTTTGCCAAAACCGAGGGAACGCCTATGAAGCCCGTGCTGGTCGTCTTTTCTGGTGGTCAAGATAGCACCACCTGTTTGATGCAAGCGATTGCCGAACGTGGTGCCGACAAGGTGCACACGCTCACCTTCGCCTATGGTCAACGCCATGCCCTGGAGGTGCAATTGGCCGAAACCCTCGCCCAAGAACTCGGTGTCGCCTCCCACAAGACCGTCACCGTGGACTGGTATCGCGACATCACGCACAACGCGTTGATGGATGACTCCGTGCCGATTGCCAAAGAAGAAGGTGCCACCACGCCCAACACCTTTGTGGAAGGCCGCAACGCCCTCTTCTTGCTCACAGCCGCCATCTATGCCAAGAGTAAGGGCATTTTGGATCTCGTGATTGGGGTGAGCGATGCCGACTTTAGCGGTTACCCCGACTGCCGCGAGGCCTTTATCCGTTCGATGAACACCACGCTCAACCTGGCAATGGACTGCGAATTCACCATCCATGCCCCACTCCAACATCTCACCAAGGCCGACGAATGGGCTTTGGCTGACCGTTTGGGGTGCTTGGAGTTTATCCGAACCCGAACGCTCACCTGTTACGAAGGCATTCCTGGCGATGGCTGTGGCAAGTGCCCCGCCTGTCAACTCCGCGCCAAGGGCTTGCACACCTACCTGCAGTCCAAACAGACTCCCAACGCTTAAACGTTCTCCACTATGGCCTCTCTCTCCCTCAAACACCTTTGGCGAAACACCCTCTTGCTCTTGGCCACCTGCGCGACTGCGTTCGCCTTCGGCCGTAGCACGCCTGAAGGTGCGACCTTCCGTCGCGCCCAGCCCTCGCTCAACACCTTGGACCCAGCCCACGGTTCGGACACCAGCGTGAACAGCGCGATGTCGCTCCTCTTCCAACCGCTCTTGGAATACGATTACACCGCGCGCCCCTACCGTTTAATCCCAGGCGCCGCTGAAACGGTTCCGCAACCCGAAGCAGACGGCAAGACCTACCTCTTCAAACTCCGCGAAGCCTACTACGCCGATGACCCGTGCTTCGGTGGCAAACGCCGTCAAGTGACCGCGCACGACTTTGTGTACGGCTGGAAACGTTTGGCGGACCGCAAAGTGGGCGGTTCGGGCGAATGGCTCATTGGTGGCATCAAGGGTATGACCGCCTTTGCCGAAGCCTCTTCCGCCGATACGCCCACCGATTACAATCGTGACGTAGCAGGCTTGCAAGCCCGCGATGACCGCACCTTGCGTGTGGAATTAGATCGCCCGAGCAACCAATTCCTTTACTTCTTGACGATGTGCTACATGGCCCCTGTTCCGCCCGAAGCGGTGGCGTACTATGGACAGCAAGGCCTTGCCGAACACCCCGTGGGCGCAGGTGCCTACACCTTACGTTCGTGGTGGCGTGGCTATGAGATGATCTTTGATCGCAATCCCGAGTGGCACGGTTGGCAAGGGGTTAACCCCGAGGATGCGGAGCAACCCTTTGAAACCATTCGCTACTTGATTGTCAAAGATGCCTCCACGCAATGGTTGATGTTGCTCACAGGCCAACTCGACTTCTTGGAACAGATTGACCGCAACAACATGGATATCGCCATTGACCCCAAGATGGGCCTTTCGCCCGAATTGGCGAACCGCGGGATCCGTCTCTTCACCTCGCCCACCTTAAAATTGTACTACTTGGGCATCAACATGGATGACCCGGTCTTGGGGAATAACAAACCCTTACGCCAGGCCATCAATGCGGCCTTTGATACGGCCCGTTGGGAAACCTACTACCGCGGCCGCGTGCGTGCGCTCAATACCGTTGCGCCGCCTCACTTAGAGAATGCCTTGCAGTCGCCCTTCCCTTATGCCTTCGACCTTGAAAAGGCGCGCCAACTCATCGCTGAGGCGGGTTACCCCGGCGGCATTGACCCAAAAACGGGAAAACCGTTGCGTTTAACGGTAGAGGTCGGCAAGGCCACGCAAGACACCACCGAATCGATGGAACTCGTGGCCTCCTTCTTGAGTAGCATCGGCATTAAGTTGGAGATCTCCGTCAACACCTGGCAGGCGATGCTTGAAAAGGTGCGCTTGCGTCAAGCCCAACTCTTCTTAATGGGTTGGGTCGGCGACTATCCCGATATTGAAACCTTTATGCAGCTCTTCCTCTCGCGCAATCAGAGCCCGGGGCCGAACCGTTCCAACTACGTCAATCCCGAACTCGACCGCCTCTACGACATTGCCGTCTCCTCCCAGAATCCCGAAGAGATTGCCACCTGTTGGGAAGCCGTGCAACGCATGGTCTTGGAAGACTGCCCGTGGTTACTCCTCCACTACGCCCTCGATTTCACCTTGGTTAACGAACGCATCGTCAACTATTTGCCGCACAATTTCCCCTATGGCATGGAGAAATACTACCGCGTGCGCGTAAAAGACGCTAAAAAAGCCGAAGAAAAACGTTAATTCGCCCCCTTTTAACCCTTATTTGCGCTATACTTATACGTGCAGTGTACGTTTACCATAAAAAACAACGTGTAAACGCCTTTTAATCAACCTCTTTGAACATGACTATGACAACCGATATCTTTGACGGCAAGACGCTCCTCATCACAGGCGGCACAGGCAGTTTTGGCAATGCAGTCCTAAAACGTTTTTTGAATTCGAATGTGAAGGAAATCCGCATCTTCTCGCGTGACGAAAAGAAACAGGATGATATGCGTCACGCCCTGCAGTGTTCGAAGATCAAATACTACATCGGTGATATCCGTGACCGCCAGAGTGTGGACAACGCCATGGAAGGCGTTGATTACGTCTTCTCTGCTGCGGCCTTAAAACAGGTGCCGAGTTGCGAATTCTTCCCCTTGCAAGCGGTGCAGACCAACGTCTTGGGCACCAACAATGTGATTGAATCGGCCATTGCCCACGGTGTCAAACGTGTGGTCGTGCTCTCCACCGATAAGGCCGCCTACCCGATTAACGCCATGGGCATCTCCAAGGCGATGATGGAAAAGGTGGCCATTGCCCGCGGTCGCAGTTTGGGCGATGAGGCCAAGACCATCATCTGCTGCACGCGTTATGGCAATGTGATGGCCTCGCGCGGTTCGGTAATTCCCTTGTGGGTGGAACAGATCAAGTCGGGTGCACCGATTACCGTGACCGACCCCGAGATGACGCGTTTCATGATGACCTTGGATGATGCGGTGGATTTGGTAATTTACGCTTGGGAACACGGCCGCAACGGCGATTTGTTCGTGCAGAAGGCCCCCGCCGCCACCTTGGTCACCTTGGCCGATGCATTAAAGGCTCTCTACCAGACCGATACCGAAGTCAAGATTATCGGCACGCGTCATGGCGAAAAGCTCTACGAAACCCTCGTCACGCGTGAAGAGATGGCCCGCGCCGAAGATATGGGCGACTACTACCGTATCCCGTGCGACACGCGCGATTTGAACTACGATAAGTATTTTACGACTGGCTCCTCCAAGATTGCCGAAGCCGAAGACTACCACTCCCACAACACCGACCGTTTGGACGTTGAGGGGATGAAGCAACTCTTGTTGAAGTTGGATTTCGTGCGTGACGACCTTGAGGCAACCCATGGCCAAAACTGAACTCTTGGCTGGTGAAATCTTTAAGGATGCGCGAGGCCAGATTTCGAGCCTCAACCACTTTCACTTTGAAGGCGTCAAACGCATGTACGTCTTGCACCATCCCGATACGGCCGTAATCCGTGGTTGGAATGGTCACCAGTTCGAACGTAAATGGTTCTACTGCATGAAGGGCGCCTTTGAGGTTCGCCTCGTGGAGGTGGACAATTGGACCGCCCCCTCTCCAACCCTCACCGCAGCGTGCCACCACCTGACGAGCGACACGAGTCAACTCCTCTGCGTGCCTGCGGGTTATGCCAATCGTATTCAAGCCCTCACGCCTGACTCCATCCTCATGGTGCTGTCCGATAAGACCCTAGAGGAGTCGGCGGCCGATAGTTACCGTTTTGACGCCACGCTTTGGGAAACGGAGAAGTAAGATGATTCGTCTTGGAATTACAGGTCAAGCCGGTTTTGTGGGCACCCACCTCTTCAATCTCGCGGGCACCCAACCGAACGCCTTTCAGTGCATCCCCTTTGAAGACGCCTTCTTTGATGATGAGGCCAAGCTGCGCGCCTTTGTGCGTCAATGCGATGCCATCGTCCACTTGGCGGCGATGAACCGTCATCCCGACCCCGAGGTCATCTATGCGACCAACCTTGCCCTCGTGGACAAGTTGATTGCCGCCATGGAGGCCGAACAGGTCACGCCGCACCTCCTC
>JAFYMU010000034.1 GCA_017548245.1 Kiritimatiellia bacterium
GAACTCTACTAATAAGAATAGTCGGTTCTTTTCATAAATTTGGATTAAAGACACACTTAATTGAATTGTAACGAAAATGTTTATCTATCATTTTACACGTCTCATTAAGAGTAAGTTGTTGTGGGGCTTCTTGGCTCTGCTGATGGTCTTCGCCTTCGTGGTGATGGATGCGTGCGTGAATACATCGGCGAAGGATGCTTCGGTGGCAGGTTATTTGGGTGATACGGCAGTTCCGCGCAAGGCGTTGGAAGATGCAGCCCAGACGGTCATCATTTTGGATAGCCAGGCGGCTTACTACTTGCCTCAGCGTAGCCAGATCTTTGGCGCCTTGATGCGTGGTGATGCGCGCACGAGCGACACGTGGCAGGCTCGCCGTCGTCAGAACTGGAAGGTGCTCGCAGCGCGTGAAGTGGCACTCCGCAATGGCATGGAAATGAGTGTCGAAGGCGGCCAGCGCGTGTTGGAAACGATGTTCTCGGGTGCTAATGGCGTCTTTAATCCGGATCACTATCGCGCCTTTTTGGCGATGAATCAGTACACGAAGCCTTACTTGTTTGAGACGACCTTCGCGAATGCTTGGTTGCCGGCTCAGACGGTGGCAGTGGGTGTCTTCAATGCCGTGGGTTGGGTTTCGCCGATGGAGCAGGAATTCGCCCTCGCTGCAAATTATGACACGACCACGGCTTATGCTGCTTCGTTGAAGAACGATGTCGCTTTGGAGAGCATCGCTGTTTCTGACGAAGAACTCCAGGCTTGGTATGATGCGCATGCGACTTCTTACGAATTGCCGGAACAGCGCGCAATCGCTTATGTGGAAGTGCCTGCTGCCGCTTTCGCTGAAAAGATTGTTGTCGATGAAATGGATGCAATGCAGTACTATGACGACAACAATGATGAATTCAAGGGCACGGGCACCAATGCTACGGTGGTGTTGCCTTTCGAAGAGGTGAAAGACAAGGCGATTGAAAAGGTGAAGGCTCGCCGCGCACTTGAAGAAGCGTTGCTCTATGCGAACGAAACCTTGGTCGCCGCGGCTCAGACCTCTTCGATGGCTGACGCTGTGAAGGCTTATGGCGAAGTGAAGAAGGCAACCGTGCGTATGGATCGCCCCTTCGGTTTCCAGAATGCTCGCGATGTGATTGTGACTGCATTTGAAATGGATCCTGTGGATACGCCGTTCAACGCTATCGCAGGTACGGACTGCGTCTACTTCATGCAGTTGGAAAACATCATCCCCTCGCACATCGCGCCTTTGGCGGATGTGAAGGATCGCGTGATTGCTGATGTGCGCCGTGACCGTTTGGCTAAGGATTTGGCCGCGAAGGGTGCTTCGTTGCGCGAAAAGCTTGCCGCTGAATTGGCGAAGGGTTCTGCCTTTGATGCGGCAGTGGCCGCTTGCGCTGTGGAAGGTTTCACCGCAACCACGGGCATGACCTTTGTGTTGAACGATGCTGCTAATGCTGAGCTGCCTTACCGCGCAGAAGTGCTTGATGCCGCTGGCGAATTGGGCGTGAAGGCGCTTTCGGAAGCGGTGGTGACCGCTGCGAACGAAATTGTGCTCGTTTATGTGGCCGATCGTCAGCCGGGTGACATCTTGGCAAAGACCACGGCAAAGGCACAGTTGGCGCAGAGCCTCGCTTGGCCGATGCAGTTCCGCGTGGCTTCGGATTGGATGGACTGGGTGTTGGATTGCACCCCTCCGACCGTTGATGGCAAGGTGCCGGTCTTGGCAGAAGACATTGTTACGGATGAAGAATAAGCGTTCGTCCGCGAAATGAAGGTGCGGCGTTCTGGAAAGGACGCCGCCTTTTTTCGCAACCCTTTAGATTTGTGATAAAATAGATGCGATTTACTCACGGAAGAACCGTGATGGTAGAGCAGAAGATTTGGAGAGCGTGATGCGCGTACCCTTGAGTTGGTTGAATGAATTTGTCGATTTG
Source organism: Kiritimatiellia bacterium (assembly GCA_017548245.1). Lineage (GTDB taxonomy): Bacteria > Verrucomicrobiota > Kiritimatiellia > RFP12 > DVOR01 > Spyradenecus. The sequence goes on from JAFYMU010000034.1 coordinate 1,941, forward strand.
AGTGATCAGACCGTACAGGGCGTTTCGGATTTGTTGACCTTTTCGGGTGTGGAAGTGGAAGCGATTGAGACCACTGGCACCTTGTTGGATGAACACTTCGTCGTTGGCGAAATTGTGGCTTGCGAAGATCATCCGAATTCCGATCACTTGCACATTTGTAAGGTGAATGCAGGCGCTGAGACCTTTCAGGTGGTGTGCGGTGCACCGAATGCACGCGTTGGCGTGAAGTCGCCGCTGGCCAAGATTGGCGCCAAGATGCCGGGTCCTGATGGCTTTGAAATCAAGAAGGGCAAGTTGCGTGGCGTGGAGAGCTTCGGTATGCTCTGCTCCAAGGACGAACTCGGCTTGGGTGGCGCACATGATGGTATTTGGGAATTGCCCGAAACGGCCGAACCCGGTGCGTTGATGCAGCCCTTCATGCCTAAGGCCGATGTGGTGTATGATTTGGAAATCACGTGGAACCGTCCGGACTGCTTGTCGGTGCGCGGTATTGCTCGTGAATTGGCGGCGCTCTTGAATCGTCCGCTCCAGACGCCGGATGTCGCTTTCCCTGAAACGGGCGCAGATGTGAATACGCTCGCTGCGGTGCGCGTGGAAGCTCCTGATTTGTGCCCGCGTTACACCGCTCGCGTGGTGACGGGGTTGGATGTGAATGCGCCGACGCCGGATTGGATGGCGGAACGTTTGGAGATGTGCGGCCAGCGTTCGCTCGGTCTCGCGGTGGACGTGACCAACTATGTGATGTTGGAACTCGGTCAGCCGTTGCACGCCTTTGACCACACGACGTTGAAGGATAACACGATTGTCGTTCGCCGTGCCGCTGATGGCGAAGTGCTGCGCACGTTGGATGGCGTGGATCGCAAGTTGGACAGTTCGATGTTGGTGATTGCCGATACTGAAAAGGCGACCGCAGTGGCGGGTATTATGGGTGGCGAAGAGACTGAAGTCGCCACGGCCACGGGTACCATTTTGTTGGAATCGGCTCTCTTTGATGCGGCGAATGTGAAGTTCACGGCAACGGCTTTGGGCATGGCTTCGGAAGCAACCTATCGCTTTGCGCGTGGTGTGGACCGCGATTTGGCGGATGAAGCAAGCCGCCGCGCGATTGCGTTGTTGGTGAAGTATGGTGGCGCCACGGCTTGCACGGGTGTGATTGACGTGGATGCACGTGATTTGACGCCGGTGGATGTGACGCTCTCTTACCAGCGCGTGAATGAAGTGATTGGTGTGGATGTGCCCGCTGAAAAGGTGGACAGCATTTTGACCTCGCTCGGCATTGAAAAGATTTCGGGTGATGATCAGCAGGCCGTCTTCCGTAGCCCCTCGTGGCGTTATGACGTGACCTTGCCGGCAGACTTGATTGAAGAGGTGACGCGCATGAATGGTTTGGATGCCATTCCGACGCAGTTGCCGACCCTCTCGGCCGTGTCGCAGTTGCCCGAAACGAGCTTCCGCGCGAAGAAGGCTGTGCGCCATGCGTTGCTTAGCTTGAGCTTCACGGAAGCGATGCATTACTCCTTCCTCTCGAAGGCCGAACTCGATGCCTTTGATCCGAATGTGACCAATCGTTTGGCCATTCCGAACCCAGTCTCGGCCGACTATGGTATTTTGCGCGATTCGCTCTTGCCGCAGTTGATTGCCTCTTTGGGTCGCAATGCGGCACGTCAGACGGAAAGCTGCGCGTTGTTTGAAATTGGTCGCGTCTTCTCGGTGGATGCCAAGACGGGTAAGCCGCAGGAAAGCGAACGCGTCTCGCTCGGCTTGATGGGTCCCTTCGGCCGTGACGCCTTGTCGCGTC
>JAFYMU010000035.1 GCA_017548245.1 Kiritimatiellia bacterium
CCAAGTACAGGTATTATCTCAACTATTGTACCTTTGGCTATTCGATGACATCGTGGACATGGAATCGCTGGCAGCAGGAGATTGACTGGATGGCGCTGCATGGTATTGACATGCCTCTTGTCTTGATTGCGAATGAGGCGATTGCCGAACGAGTCTGGCGGCGTTTGGGGTTGAGCGAGGAGGAGATTTCAACGTCTTTTGTGGGGCCGGCGCATTTGCCGTGGATGCGGATGGGCAATTTGTCCGAACGCCCAGATGGGCCCCAACCGAAGGCTTGGCGTGAGCGTTCGGTCAAGTTACAGCATGCGGTGTTGGCGCAGATGCGGCGTTTGGGGATGAAACCGATTGTGCAGGGGTTTGCGGGCTTTGTGCCGGCGGCCTTAAAACGGGTTCGCCCCGAGGCAAAGTTGTTGCAGATGTCGTGGTCGGATGGCGCGTTTCAGAGTTGGTTCCTCTCGCCTGATCAACCGTTGTTCCGTGAGATTGGCCGGTTGTATGTGGAGGAGTTCGAACGGGAGTTTGGCGCTTGCGACTACTATCTCGCGGATAGTTTTAATGAGATGGAGTTGCCGTGGGATTCGGTTTCGGCGCGGAATGAGGGGTTGGCGGCTTGCGGGGCCACGGTGTTTGGTGCTATTCACGATGCGAATCCGAAGGCAACGTGGGTGATTCAGGGGTGGATGTTGGGTTATCAACGCCATATTTGGAATGCAGAGACCTTGGGGGCTTTGCTGCGCGATGTACCGAAGGAGCGCGTGTTACTGTTGGACATGGCGGTGGATTACAATACGCAGTTTTGGCGAAATGGGGAGAATCGCGAGGTGTTTCAGGGTTTCTTGGGACGTCCTTGGGTGTGGAGTACGATTCCGAATATGGGTGGTAAATCGGCGCCAACGGGGGTGCTCTCTTTCTACGCAAATGGCCATTTGGAGGCATTGACGGCGGCGAATCGCGGGGTGTTGGTGGGCTATGGAACGGCACCTGAGGGGTTGGAGAATAATGAGGTCATCTATGAATTGATTGCCGATGCGGGATGGCGCACCACGGCGGTGGATGTGAGGGCGTGGTTGCGTCAGTATACGCAGAACAGTTATGGCGCGTGTCCTGCGGCTATGGAGGCCTATTGGGAAGGGATTCTCAAGAGTGTCTATTGTGGCTTTACGGATCATCCGCGCTTTGCATGGCAGTTGGCTCCAGGGCGAGGGCGCGGTTCGGTTCAAACGAATCGACACTTCTTTGAGGCGTGCCAAGCCTTTGCGGCGTGTGCGGAGGAATTGGGGGCGTCACCGTTGTACCAGGCCGATTTACGCGAAGTGGCGGTGTGGTACGCAGGGGCAACGCTTGAGTTGGTCTTGCAACAGTTGAAGCGGGGCGAGTCGGTGGCCTTAGGTCAACTGGCAGAAGCGCTCTTTGTGAGTATGGATGCGGTGCTGACCGAACACCCCACGTTGAACTTGGCGCGTTGGATTGGGTTCGCCCGCGAGGCGGCAGAGGGCGATACGGTGCTTGCGGATTACTATGAAACGAATGCGCGCCGCTTGATTACTATTTGGGGGCCGCCTGTGAATGACTATGCGGCCAAACTCTGGGGTGGGCTGATTGGGTCGTACTATTGGCAACGTCATTGGCGTGCGTGGAGGGCACCTGAAACGGTGGCGGCTTATGAATTGGCGTGGGTGGAAAAGCGCCTTCCGATTCATTTAGAAGGCGCGGCACCCTATCCAACGCCACAGGCTTTAATGGACGCGGCAACGACGTTCTTGAAGGAAAATGGCGTGTTACCATAAGAAAAGTGCCTCTTTTTGTGACTTTTTGCGGGTTTCTGCGTGTTTATGCATTGCAGAAGCGCCTTTAATTATGGTATTGTAGTTGCATTGATGGAAATATTCCTGCGGCAACGTGCCGTCATTTGATTCTCCCTTTTCTCCCTTTTATGTCTTTACAATTCGCATTAACCGGCGGTATCGCTTGTGGTAAAAGTATGGCTGAGGCTTGCTTTATGGCTTGCGGTTGTCGTGTTTTGGATGCGGATCGCGTGGTGCATCAGCTGGAAGCGGTGGGCGGCGCGGCCGTAGAACCGATTCGCCAGGCCTTCGGGGATGCGGTGGTGACAGCGGAGGGCGCGATTGATCGTGCGGCTTTGGCGGCAATGGTCTTTCAGGATGGTGGGGCCCGTCAACGATTAGAGGCAATTCTACACCCCTTGGTTCGCCAAGTCACAGCCGATTGGTTAGCGCAAGCAGCGCCGAACGCGATTTCGGTCTTCTCTGCGGCGTTGTTGTACGAATGCGGTTGGGAACGGGATTGGCAGGGCGTTGTCTGCGTGGCGGCCAGTCGGGAGACGCAAGTGCGTCGGATGTGTCAGGTGCGTCAGATGTCGCGCGCAGCGGCAGAAGCACGGTTGGCGGCGCAAATGCCGTTGGACGAAAAGACCCGACGTGCCAATTGGATTTTGAAGAATGATACGGACGACCCCGAGGCCTTGCAATCGCAAGTGACCGCTTTGGTCGCCACGTGGAAAACACATTATTTGTCATAAGAGCGAGTGATTCATTTATGGAAGACGATTCTCTGCAACCTGCTGCACCTACCATTCGAGCCCGTCGTGTGGCACGTCCCAAAGCCCTTGAAGGCGAGGTGCGACCGCGCGCAACGCGTACTGTGGCGAAGCCGAAGCG
>JAFYMU010000036.1 GCA_017548245.1 Kiritimatiellia bacterium
CCCATGGCAATGGAGATGCGCGTGGCGGTGCCGTGGCCAATGAGGGTGCCGAAGGCAATGGTAATCATCATGGCGGGAAAGGTCAGTGCAAAGCCCGCCAATCCTTCAGGACCCACGCAACGGCCCACGTACAAACGATCGACCACATTGTAGAGTGCGGCTACCAACATCCCAATAATGGCAGGGAGGGAGTACTTCCACAAGAGGGTTGCGATCGGATAACGTCCGAGTTCTTTAATGATACGATCGTTTGCCATAATTCTCTACTCTGTCAACGAAATACCGCGGGCCTTCACTTCCAACTTCATTATCATACCATAAAAAGGGGAGTTGGTGAAGGAGAATGGTGCGAATCAAAAGTGTTGGCGAACCCATGTTAAGAGGGCCGAACAACCCTCTAGGACATCATAATAGGTCAGGGCGAAGTCACCGGTGTACCACGGATCTGCGATTTCCTCATCACGTCCTGCAAAACTGAGCAAGAGGCGAATCTTCGTGTGCTGTTCGGCAGGTAACATCCGTTTGAGATTGCGCACGTTGGCGTGGTCCATCGCGAGGATGAGGTCGGCGCGTGCGGCATCGCGTGTCGTAATTTGTTGTGCGCGATGGGCGCGTAAGGGAATGTTGCGGCGGGCTAATTCCTTACGCGTGCCCATGTGGGGCGGATTGCCAATCTCCTCGGTGCTTGTGGCGGCAGAGTCAACAGAGACGCGTTGGTCAAGCGCGGCTTCCGTTAAGAGATGCGCCATAACACTCTCTGCCATCGTTGAACGACAGATATTTCCGTGACAAACAAAGAGTAAGTACATCTGAATCTCCACCTTTTATGATGTGCGAACCGAAGGCGTTGAAAAATAAAAACCACAGGGGTGAGCTGTGGTTTTAGAAGAACGGTTGGCCGTTTTTACTTGGCCGAACAGTAGGCTGCGGTGCAACGCGCACGCAATTCCTCGATTGCGGCGCCCATATCCGTCTGTTTGAAGAGGAAGGACCCTGCAACGAAGGCATTGGCACCTGCGGCTGCGGCAAGCTCTGCCGTTTCAAAGTTCACACCGCCATCCACCATGATGTCCATTTCCGGCAAGGCTTGGCGAAGTTGCTTAATCTTCGGCAAAACATCGGCAATGAAGGACTGGCCACCATAACCCGGGAAGACGGTCATGCACAAGATTTCATCGGCGCAATCGGCATATTCGAGGGCCACTTCGGCAGGCGTATCGGGGTTCACCACCAAACCGACACGCACGTTTAAGGCACGAATCTTCGCTGCGAGGGCGCGGATATCAATCTGGTCACGCATTTCCAAGTGGAATTGGATCGTGGTGCTCCCCTTTTCAATGAAGCGTTCCGCATAGACGTCGGGATTGGTCATCATCAAGTGGGTATTGATGGGGAAGCCTTCGGGGAGGTATTTTTGGCAGAGTGCAGAGGTGTCTGGGGCGAACGAGAGATTGGGCACAAAGTGTCCATCCATGATGTCCAAGTGGAGGGCATCGGCGCCTGCGTCTGCAACACGACGAATCTCGTCACCTAAAGTGGCGAGATTCGCAGCGAGGAGGGAGGGAAGAATCTGAATCTTCATTACATACGACCTTCTTCAAGCATCGCTTCACCGATATTGAGGCAGTCTTCCTTCAAACGGCGATAGATGTTCAGGATATCGAGTACCACCACGGCGCACAAGGGGTTGATGGTCGGGTCATGGTCAGCCATGCGCGTCATCTCAGCCTTACGGATTTCCTTCACGCGGGCGGTAATGCCAGCGGCATCCGAGTGCATATGGTTCAACAAATCGGCAGCGTGCATCTTGCCCTGACGGAAGGCTTCGCAGACGGTGCCAGCGAAGGTGCGGCACATATCATGCAAGCTTTCGATATCGGTCTGGCCACGTTCAGACAACTTCATATTGGCCTTGCGCATACGGATGAACTGCTTCAACAAGGCGGCGACATCGTCAGAGATGGACTCCAATTCGTCAGCCACACGCAACAACATACGGGCGCGGTTGGCGACATCCGAGGGAAGGTTGGTGGTCATAATCACACCCAAGAACTGCGAGACTTCGTGCTGAAGGATGTCGAGTTCTTCTTCGGAGTGGAAAATCATGTTTTCCGTTTCTTCAGAGATTTCACCATTCAAGGCGGCGCGCACGCTATCCAACAAGGATTCGCAACGCGTGCTCATCAATGCCACTTCCTTGCGGGCCTGTTCAACAGCCACCACAGGAGCCAACTTGAGCGGGTTCAAGACCGTCAAGCGCGGCAATTCGTGAATCTTGGAGGCGGGGATGATGCGGGTAATCAACCAGGCGAACTGCGAGGTGAAGGGCAAGAAGATGACTGTGTTGACTATGTTGAAGGCGGTGTGAATACCTGCCACGGCGAAGCCGAGGGCGGTCGTATCCATTTGCGAAATGCCGAACATCTTATCGGCGAGCGGCAACACCATCGGGAAGAAGGGCGCCATAATGACCACGCCAATCAAGTTGAAGAGCGTATGTGCCAAGGCTGCACGACGGGCATCAGTGGGCGCGCCAATGGCGGCGAACCAAGTGGTGACCGTGGTACCGATGTTCATACCCAACACCAACGTTGCGGCGGTGTCAAAGGAGATCATACGCTGGGTGACGAGCACCACGGCGATTGCGGTTGTAGCCGAGGAGCTTTGGATGAGGGCCGTGGCAACAGCACCCACCACGATGCACTTCAACATCCCCCAAATCGAGAAGGTATTGGTAACCGGATCGGTCACGGCAAAGGACTTGAGGGCTTCAATGAAGCTTTCGGTCTGCGACAAGGGCGACATGTTGCTCTTGACCAAGTCCAATCCGTAGAAGATCAACCCGAGGCCGAGGAAGATCAAGCCCCAGTACTTCCACGATTCACGTTTGGCGAAGAGGTAGATTAAGGCAGAGAACCCTGCGAGGCCGAGACCGAAGGTGGCGTCCAACTTCGGGAAGATGGCCACGAGCCAGGCGGTTACGGTGGTACCGATGTTGGCACCGATAATCACGTTAATGGCCTGCATCAAGGTCATAATGCCAGAGGTCACCATACCGACGACCATCACAGTGGTCACCGCGGAGGCCTGGATGATACCGGTCACAACGGCACCAGTTAAGACGCCTGCGAAACGGTTGGTGGTTGCCGCTGCAACAAGTTTACGCATACGCGGACCTGCGACAGCCTGGAGACCTTCAGAAATCTGCTTCATACCTAAGAGGAAGATACCCAAGCCACCGATAACGGCAGCAAAAGTCCCAAAGGTGAAGACAGTAGCAGTGGAGGCGAGCATGGGATACATAATGTGTTCCTTTGTTCTTTACTAAAAGCGGGTGAGCAAACGATTAAGGATCGGGAATAAACAATTCCTGGCCCACGCGGATACGCGTCGGATCCTTAATGTTATTAGCCTTCATAATCGACTTGACGTTCACTTTGTAGGCTTGTGCAATGGCAGACAACGTTTGGCCCGCTTCAACCACATGGGTATAACCCGTCTTCTGGGCGGCGGCCTGCTGCTTTTCAATCGCGGCACGTTGTTTATCTGCGATGGTCTTGATCTTCGTGGAGAGTTCAGAGACGATTTCACCACGCAACTTGCCCTGGTCGGCCTTGAGCGCGTTGAAATCTGCACGAAGGGCGGCTAATTCATCCTTGGTCGCCGCAGAACCGCCACGCTCCACCGTTGCAAGACGCGCAGACAACGCGGCTTGCTGTTGCTCAATCACCTCCACCTTTGCCGAGAGGGCTTGCAAGGTGTACTGGATATCACGCAACGTCTGTGCCTGTTGTGCGAGGGCATAGGTGGTCGCCGAGGCGGCGTTATTGTTACTGCGCTGCGCCATCATCGGGAGGGCAACGCAAACCGTCAAGAGAAGAAATGAGAAGCGTGTCATTTGATCTGAAAACAGCAGAGGTCGCACACCATGCGTGCGACCTCTTGAGTGGGTAGGTTATTGAACTGCAGCTTCAAGTTTGGCTAAGAGCACATCTGCGCGTTGCAAACCGACTAACGTTTCGATGGGCTGGCCATCTTTCACAATCACAATCGTCGGAATCGACTGCACGCGGAATTGAGCTGCTAACAAGGGGGATTTATCGATGTCGACCTTGCCAACACGGACCTTGCCTTCAAGCGTAGGAGGCAATTCCATCTTGTCAAGAATGGCACCTTGCATCTTGCAAGGACCACACCAAGTGGCCCAGAAGTCAACGAGCGTGACGCCGGAAGCCACGGCTTCTGCGAAAGAATTCTGATCGTAATGTTCAACGGTCATGACAGTTCCTTTATGACTGAGTTTCGTAGAATGGCATTAGTATAGCACAAATTGGAGGAGACGAACATCTTAATCTTTGTCCACTGGGGAAGCGGAGGACACGGCAGTATCCAAGTGAGCTTGAATGGCCTCGGTGAGCTGGCGCGTGCGTTTGACGGCAAGCCCGTGGAAACTGGTTGGCATTTCCTCTAACGCAGGAATTTGTGGTAAGGGAATCACCTTGATGGTCACGGGGTGGGTGCCCATATCCAAGATGCTTTGCCCCTTGGCCAACATACGATAGTCGTACTGCAACACAATGGGTTGGATCGGGGATTGGGTGCGAAGCGCCAATTGGGTGCCGCCACGATGCCATTTGTGCATGGATGTGGGGTTGGGCGAACGCGTTCCCTCGGGGAAGATTAAGATATTGTAACCCTTTTCCAACAGGGCCGGGGCCTCCTCAATGAGGACGGCATCGTCATGCAAGAAGACGCGGCGAACAATGATCCAAAGGAAGGGATGCTTACGCAGGGCGCTCTTGGCAACCGAGAAGGTGCGCGGCAAGAGGGCGGTGAGGATGACGACGTCAATCAACGAGGGATGGTTCGCCAAGATGACCGCTCCACGGATGGGTTGCGTCAAGGCACTGCGGTCAATGCGAATCAATCCCGTGATAATGAACCCCTGAAGGATGATGCGCCAGACCGAACGAACCACGACCAAGGCATGTTCTTTCTTCCGTACAAAGGGCAGCACGAAGTAAGATAAGATAAGCGCGCCTACACCAAAGAGCGCAAAGAACGCGAGGGTAATGCAGCTTCGCAACCATCTCATAGGCGCACCAAGGTAAAGTAACGGGTGACGAGGGTTGTGGTTTCACCCAAGAGGAAGGACGAGAGGACATCGGTCGTCAAATCAGCCGCCGTCGGATCGCCCGCCATGCACTTGCAACGCCAGGTGTCGGCCGGCGCAGGAACGCCATCAGGGAGAATCAAGGCGCCCAAGGTGGGCGTTTGATTGGTCTCCTCGGCGTACACCCAAAGGGTGCTTTCCTCGGCAATGAGCGCTTCCAATAAACTGCAGTCCAACGTTTCAGATGCTGCCGCGATGGCGCTATAGGAGGCCTTATTCTTTGTAAAGATAGAGTAAAGGCCAGGTGCTGCATTGTAGACGGAGGTGCTAAAACGCATCGGGGAAACATCGTGTTCGTCGTTAAACGTGGCCACGAGCTTCTTGGTCAAATCGTCTTCGCCATCTTGCGAGGCAAAGACCACGCGATAATCTTGCGTAAGCTCAGCGGTAATCTGATGGGCCATGGCAAAATAACGCTGTTGCAGTTTGGAGAGACGGCGCCGTTGTAACGGTGGCACAAAGTCCAGTTGCACCGTTGCATCATGCGGAATCACCGTTGGGCGAAAGAGTTGGATCACCGTTTCATTCATAACTTAGCGAGCAAAGATGAGAGAGGTGTTCACACCGCCAAAGGCGAAGTTGTTGGAGGTAATGTGGTCGGTCGAGAGCGTGAGACCGTTACCCATTATGAGATTCATCGCACCACAGGCTTCATCGGGCGTCACGAGGTTCAAGTTGGGGGCGAACCATTCATTGCGCATCATCTCGATGGAGAGCACGGCTTCAATGGCACCGCAAGCACCCAAGGTGTGACCGATGTAGTTCTTAATGGTACTCACGGCCGGACGCGAACCGTAGACGGCCGTCGTTGCGGTGCCTTCTGCCACGTCGCCGAGCGCGGTTGCGGTACCATGGGCATTGACGTAACCAATGGCGTCGGGGGGCAAGTTAGCATCCGCCAAGGCCAAACGCATCGCCTGGGCCATGGTTTCATGGTTGGGTTGGGTCACATGGCGGCCGTCGGTGTTCGTACCAAAGCCAACGATTTCAGCGATAATCGTGGCACCACGTGCAAGCGCATGTTCGCGTTCTTCCAAGATCATCGTGCCGGCGCCTTCACCAATCACCAAGCCATCGCGATCCTTATCAAAGGCACGCGGGGCCATGTGCGGTGCATCATTTTGGCGACTCGTTGCGAAGAGCGTATCAAAGACCGCCACCTGCGTGGGGCTAAACTCTTCTGCGCCACCTGCAATCATCACATCCTGAAGACCATACTTGATGGCTTCATAGGCATTACCAAGGGCAAGACTGCCCGAGGTGCACGCGGTACCCGTCGGAATCAAACGGCCTGTGGTGCCAAAGTGAACCGAGAGGTTGACCACCGTGGTCTGCGGCATCATCTTGATGTAGGTCGAACTCGTCACATTTTTCACTTCACGGGCCGCAATCACGGAGTAGAAGTCCGCCACGGCATCAACGCTACCCGAGGAGGACCCGTAGGCAATGCCCGTGCGACCTTGTTTGAGAATCGGGTCATTGAGCAAGCCTGCTTGCGTCAAGGCCTGTTCGGTTGCCGCGAGGGCGAGAATGGAGACGCGGCCCATCGTGCGCGTGACCTTGCGCGTGTAGTGCGCCGGAGGCACAAAGCCATCTGCGAGCGAACACAAATGGGACTGCAACCCCACATAGGTGGCCAAGTCATCGGATTTGCGAACCGTATTCTTCAAGATTTTTAGGCGTTCATAAGCCGAGGAAACATCATTTCCAAGTGCGCTTACAAGACCGCAACCAGTAATTACAACGCGACGCATTAGAACATTCCTCCATTAATCGAAATTACTTGACGGGTGATATACCCAGCCTGTTCCGAGAGCAAGAAGCACGCCAATGCGGCGACTTCTTCAGCCTTACCAAAGCGGCGCATCGGAATCGCCTTCTTCACTTCATCCACCGGCAAGCCCTGAATCATTTCAGTGTCAATGATGCCCGGCGCAATGCAGTTCACGGTGATGCTGCGCTTGGCGAGTTCAATGGCCAACGCCTTGGAGGCGCCAATGATGCCCGCCTTTGCGGCAGAGTAGTTGACCTGGCCACGATTGCCGACCACACCAGAGATGGAGGAGAGGGCAATGATGCGACCGCGGATGCGTTCGCTAATCATCGGCATGACGATGGGTTTTAAGACATTGTAGAAGCCATCCAAGTCGGTACGCAAGACGCGATCCCACTGTTCTTCTTCCAAGACGGGGAAGGGATTGTCGTCGGCAATACCCGCATTGCACACAACGCCATAGTAACATCCATTGGCGGCGATGTCGGCTTCAATGGCCTCACGCGTTTGGGCACGGTTGGCGCAGTCGAACTGCAAGAGGGTGCCACTGCCACCCAACGCCTTGACCGCTTCGGCGGTCGCTTCAGCCGAGGCGCGGTTGCCACAGTAGTGAATCACGGGGTCGTACCCCTGACGTGCCGCTTCAAGTGCAATTGCCTTGCCGATACCACGGCTCGAACCGGTAATGAGAATACGTTTCATGGGAGATCCTTTCAAGGTTGAATGGAGAGCAAGGCCTTCGCCTCTTCTTCATCGGGACGAAAGACATTGAGCATTGCGGTGGCGACACATTGACCTGCTGCGTTGTCAATGCGTGTATCAAAAGCGGCGAATTGATTGTCCGAAAACTCGGGGTGCACGTGGATCGTGTAGCGTTCGCCCTCTGCAAAACAGGGCAGATCAAGGGCGAGCGAACGTGATCCGAGCACAAAACCCAACTGCGGCGTTTCACCCCGTTGGACGGCGACCAAACCGACATAGGCCGCAATGGATTGGGCCATGTATTCCAAGGCGGTGCAAGGCGGCGTGCCACCAAGTTGTGCATCAAAGAAGATGTCGGTCTTACGAATCGTGACTTCGGTAGTCAAACCTTCGGGAGAGAAGGAGGCGTCATCGTAGTCATCAATCAAAATCATCGGTGCGCGATGGGGCAAGAGTTCGTCCATCGTGTAATGACGCGTGGCATCCGTGGGGCGGCCCAGAAGAACCGCAACGTTGCTGCCACCAAAGGCAAAGGAGGTCGAGATCGCGGTTCGGGGGCAAAGCGTCGAATCCTTGCCGACCAACGGCAATGACGGCAAGTCGGGATCTCGTTCGCCCGAGAGCACGTGCGGCAAGGCAGGGCCCTTCGCCTTCAACATCAACCAACAGAGCGCGGCTTCAATGGCCCCTGCGGCACCCAAGGTGTGCCCAGTCATGGGTTTGGTAGAGGAACAGGGGATCGCGTCACCAAAGACATTGACCACGGCCTGACTCTCCATCTTATCGTTGTAGGTCGTGCCGGTGCCATGTAAATTGACATAATCCACCGCTTCGGGGGGCAACCCCGCGTCAGCCAAAGCGCCACGCAAGGCCGCTTCAGCCCCTTGACCATTGGGTTCGGGTGCGGTTAAGTGATAGGCATCGGAGGATTCGCCAACACCTAACAACATCACCTCTGCGGGACCCTTTTCCATAATAAAGAGAGCGGCGCCTTCGCCGAGATTGATGCCGGTGCGGTCTTTACCAAAGGGGCGGGCGAGCTCGGTGCTCAAGGCTTCCAACGCGTAGAAGCCGTTGATGACCAAACGGGTTGAGGCGTCCACGCCACCAACTAACACGGCATCGCAAATGCCCTTTTCAATCAATTGACGAGCCGATGCAAAGACCTTGCCACTGGAGGAGCAGGCCGTTGAAATCACATAGGCAGGGCCCTTAACGGCGCTGTAGCGTTTCAAAAAGGCGGCAGGGAGTGCCATGTCGATGCGGGTGGGATTGGCGGTGAATTCTTCCATCGCCGAGTTGCTAGTACCCAAGACCACGCCAATGCGTTCGGCAGGGATGCGCGCCTTCAAGGCTTCAACATCGGCTTGAATTTGTTGGTACGCCGCCGCAATGAGGCGTTCGCAACGCGATCCGAGCTGAGGCTCAAAATCATCGGGCAAGTCTACCGTTCCAAAGGGCGTTTCTTCCCCATTGGGCAAGATGCCAGCAACCTTTCGCATGCCCGAAAGGTCACCCGCCATGGCGCGTTGATAGATGGTTGCTTTGTCATTGCCGAGGGCGCACAAGACGCCCAACGCCGTTAGACCAAGCGGTTGAGAGGGTTGCTTCATGGTAGGATTTCCCAGTTGTACCATTGTTCTGGATGAGCCTTAACAAAGGGCTCAAGCGCTTCAATAAAGTGTTCAACCATGCGGTCATTCGGTTGAATGGCCCGCGCTTCCACGCGGTAGACATTGCGTCGCACGCGATAACAAACAACAAAGTAGATGGGGTGTTCAAGGAGCTTGGCAAAACGGTAGACGCCCTTTGGGAAGGTGCAGGGTTGCCCCAAGAAGGTGACTGTCTGCGAGAGCCCAAAGGCGCGATCGCCTGCCATTAAGATGCAGTCGCCGTTGTCCAAATAGGTACCCGCCTCAAAGAGTTCGCCCATGCCAAAGCCAGCAACAGGGTGAATGTGCACCGAGGGGCGCTTAAAATGTTCGAAATAGAACTGGTTAAAGACCGCCGTTTGCGCCACATGCATAAAGGCATGGAGAGGAATCTCCGTGGAGGCGGCCGCTGGTAAGACCTCCATTGCGCCGAAGTGCGAGGAGAGTAAAAAGACGCCTTTGCGCGTTTGAACCGCCTCAATGAAGGCCTGCGTTTCTGCATCATCGGCAATCTCAACGCGTGGCTGGCCGCGTCCGCAAGACATGACGGCGAACTTATCAATCATGGACTGCACAAAGCAGATGAGACGTTGGCGCGAACGCGTAAAGCGGCGAATCTTGGCACTGGTGAACCACAACGTATTGGCCACCACGTAGCCCGAGAGGTCCATTGCCCACTTTCCTAAAAGGCGATAGATCCAAACCACGAGTTGCATGCCAAACCGCGTGGCGGCGAATTCGGTCTGCTTGTCTTTCGTGGGGGCTTGCACGGTGTCGCGCCCCCAAAAGAGGAGGAAGGCCGAACCATAGGCAATGGTTAAACCCACTGCAAAGACCTGGCCAATCGAACGCACCACCATAAAGGAGACAAGCGCAAGGGCCCCAAACCCTGCCAAACTGGTGAGGAACGAACAGGTCACAGGCTTAATCGCCTTTCGGTCGCCAGAGGCAAAGAAGATGGTGTAGTCCAAGCTCATGCCAATGAGCATAAAACAGGCCAAGAGGTGGAAGAGGTTGAGCGTTCCACCGCGCACACCAAAGCAGATGAAGACGGTGCCGACGGCGAGCAACGAGGGGAGCGCAATCCAAAGGGCGCGCTTTTTGAAGGTGATGAGCAGCACCGCCAAGAGAACGAGGCCTACGATGGCGAGTAGCAAACGGGTCACTGCGCTGAGCTGATCAACCGTTTGCTGCATAACGCGTTGCGGATTGTAGTGGTGAATGCCGTCAAGCGTGGTCTTGGGCGCAGGCACATTGGGAATCACCGAGAGATAACCGCCAGCGGCTGTCTGGATAAAGAAGTTGTCACGCAGGAGGGCAGGCAGAACGTCCGCAGTCCAGGGTTGGGGTGCGCTGGGGGCGGTTAAGGGGGCGATGCCGAGGCGTTCGGTCAAGGTGGCCCCTTCGGTGGCATAGAGTTGCTGAAGGTGCGGATAAAGGGTTTGGCGGCGCTTCAAAGACGGCAGGAAGTTGGAGACGCGCGGGGTGCCCTCGGGTAAGGTCAGGGCCTCTTCGCGTTCGATAACCGTTTCAAGGGTGTCGCCTTCAATGACCAACATGCCAAGGGTGTCGTCATCGGTGGCAGGGAAGGTGAGTTCGCGGAAACGTTTTTCCGCCTCCAAGAGCCCTTGCGAGGGCGCGTGGAAGTCCTGCAAATCGGTTCCGAACTGGATCCAATAGAGGGCTGGAAGGAGGGCAATGCCCAAAAGGACGGGGATGCGTCGCACCCACATCGGAAGCGCAACGGGGGGCTCGTCTTGAGGCGTCGGTGTGGCGGAACCCTTGAGGGTGAAGAGCACTCCGACCAAAGCGGCGGCGAGGCCACTCATCATAAAGATGGCGGACTGAACCAAAATCGGCATGCCAGAGAAGAGGAGAGGCAAGAGGGAGAGTTCGGTGGTAATCCAGGAGCAGAGGAGGTTTTTCCGAACCCCCTCACGGTCATGCGCCAAGCATCCATGGAAGGCGTAGTCAATCGTTAAACCCAAAAGCGTGGTCGCGAAGACGCCGGCCAAGAGGTGGATGGAGGAACAACAGAGGAGGGTGGTGAGCACGCCTACGCCGCCGGAAAGGGTTAAGATGTAGAGCAAGTAGGGGTAGACGCGGAAGGATTTGAGGGCGACCCATGCCACAATTAAAATGATGCCCAACGAGAAGCGCGAGAGCCACGTAATCTCGCGTTTACACTTGCCCGCGACTTCAACGGTGTGGAGGGGAACGCCTGAGATGGAG
>JAFYMU010000037.1 GCA_017548245.1 Kiritimatiellia bacterium
CACGGCTACTTCATTAGGTGTAGAAACAGAGGTTTCGAGATATGGCAAAGCAACAGAAAAAACTGAAAGTCGCAATGGTCGGTGGCGGAAACGAGTCGTTTTCCGGCAAAATCCATCGTGCGGCTATTGAGGCGAGCGGTTGCTTGGAGCTCGTCTGTGGTGCATTCGGTTCGACGCGTCAACGTTCGATTGAGACCGGTAAGTCGTTGGGGCTTGAACCGACACGTGTGTATGGTGTTTATCGTGATATGTTCCGCCGTGAATCGAAGGTCACGGGCGAGGATCGCATTGATTTGGTGACGGTAATCGCGCCAAATAACATGCACTACCCAGTCACGATGGCTGCATTTGATGCTGGTTTCCCAGTCTTTTCCGAAAAGCCGATGAGTTGTAACATGGACGAGGCGCAGAATCTGAAGCGCCGCACGTTGATGAACAAGGAAACCTATGCCACCGCATATGTCTTCCCGTTCTATCCCGCGTTGCAACAGTTACGCGCCTTCATTCGTGATGGTGGCATCGGCAATATCCGTCGTGTCGATACGCGTTACTACCACGGTTGGATGGGCGTTCGTTTGGAGACCGCCGGCAATCGCAGTGCGGGTTGGCGCGTGGATGCCAAACGTTGTGGTGCGGCTGGTGCCATTTATGATTTGGCAGGCTCGTGCGCTCTTGTTGCCGAATGGGCAACCGGCTTGGAGATGGCCGCGCTGTGCGCCGTGGGTCGCCCCTCGGTGGCAGGTCGTTTCTTGGATGATGATGCCACGGTCTTGTTGAAGTTTACCTCGGGTGCAATGGGCATGATTGCCGTGAGCCAGATTGCCTTGGGTGAAGCCGATGGTCTCTCCTTGTCGGTCTATGGCGATAAGGGTTCGGTCCACTGGAAACAGTCCACGGGCAACATCTGGACCTCGGTGACGCCCGATGGTCAAGTCAAGGTGAACACCGTGAAGCAGGCCACCGTGCCGACGCAGGGCGAGAATCGTTTTGCCGAACCCTATGGCGATGACCAGGCTTACATTGCGGCCCTGACCGAAGCCTATCGCGATTTTGCCGCAGGCATCATCGCCGACCGTGAGGGTAAGCCTTTCACCTCCAACTGCGTGGACGTGGATACCGCATTGCGCATTGCGTCCTTCAATGACTTGGCCTATCGCAGCATGGTCTTTACCTCTGAGGGTCGCCAAGAGAAGTGGACCGCCTTCAGGGTGCCTGAAGTGGTTGTCCTGAGCTAAAACGCAACCCTTTACATTGAACATACCGCGGAGTGGTGACACACCGCGGTTTTTTTGGAGAAGGTTATGACGTGTCATGAGATTGCGGCACTCTTAGATGCCGAGTTGTGCTTGGGTGCTTACAAAGATGTCTCCAATAATGGCCTGCAGATTGAGAACCAAGGCCCCATTACCAAGGTCGCAACGGCGGTAGATGCGTCCATTGAAACCTTTGAAGCCGCCGCCCAAGCGGGTGCTCAGATGGTGATCGTGCACCATGGGTTGTCGTGGGGCAACTCTTTAGCGCGCATTACGGGGCTCAATTACCGTTTGGTCGCCTGTGCCTTACGCCTGAACTTGGCGGTCTATGGCGCGCACTTACCCTTGGATGCCCACAAGGAATTGGGCAACAATATCCAGTTGGCCAAGGCGTTGTCCTTGCAGAACGTTACCCGTTTCTTAGATTACCACGGCCAAAAGATTGGCTACGCTGGCGAACTGCCCGAACCCCTTTCGCAGGATGCCTTCGCCGCCCTCGTGAATCGCGTGGTGCAGAATCGCAAACTCGAACGCCTCGATTTCGGCAACGCGATGATTCGTACCGTCGGCATTTGTTCTGGTGGCGCTCCCGAAGGGGTTGAACAGGCCGCCGCCGAGGGCTTGGATGCCTATCTCTGTGGCGAGGTCAACCTCGTGGCTTACAACTTGGCCCGCCAGCTCTCCATCAACGCTTACTTTGCAGGTCACTACGCGACCGAACGCTTTGGCGTCAAGGCCTTGGGCGCGTGGTTGGCGGAAGAGACCGCCTTGCCCGTTGAATTCATTGACTTTGATTTGCCCTATTGAGGCTTTTTCACTTTGATTAAGAAAGGTTGTCCCCATGACACGCGAACAGATTGATACGTGGATGCAGGCTCATCAAGCTGAGATCGATGCCGATTACTACACCTTATTACGCTTTCCCACCATTGGCGCAGACCCCGCCCGAACCCCCGACTGCGTGGCGTGCGCCTCGTGGATTATCGATTTCTTGACTAAACTCGGCTTCACGGCCGAACTGATTCACCCCAAGGCCGATTTCCCTCCCTTGGTCTTTGCCGAACGTCCCGGCGAAACGTCCGAACGCACCGTCTTGCTCTACGGCCACTATGACGTCCAGCCCGTCGACCCCATCGACCTCTGGGAGACGCCGCCCTTTGAACCGACCGAACGCAATAACCGCATCTATGCCCGTGGTGCTCAGGATGACAAGGGTCAGTGGTTCTCCGTGTTGCAGGGTCTTCGTGCCGCGATCGAACAGGGTGACGCGCTGCCTTCCATTAAGATTATCCTCGAAGGTCAAGAGGAGAGTGGCAGTGGTGTGTTGGCAGAGGTGGCCTATGATTTGCGCAAACGTCTTGCCGCGGATGTCCTCTTGGTTGCCGATACGGGCAAGGATCCCTCGGG
>JAFYMU010000003.1 GCA_017548245.1 Kiritimatiellia bacterium
AACGTCAAGCCCGAACCCGAGAGACCAGAAGCCAACGAACGATGCAAGGTCGCATTCGTCGCCGTTCCCGTCACCGTGGCATTGATGAAGAAGGAGCCCTGGCAATCATCCGAGAGGTTGACCGTCGTACCATCAATGGAAGAACCCACAAAGGCAACTGCCTTAGTCAAACCCGACATCGTATAATTGCCATCCGCCAGCGTTACCTCTTCACGAATCGTCGGATGGAGTTGCAACAGTTCCGAGGCCAACGTGTCAGGCGTTGCCGAGAGACCTGCGAATCGGGCTTCAATCGCATCACTCTTCACCGGCTTGTAGGTGCAGGTCTTTTCCGCAGAAATCAACTCGCCATTCACATAGAAACCGACGAAGTCACGCGGATAGGTTGCATCGGCCGTTGCGGTCAATGTCACAAGGTCGCCTTCCTGAATGACGTTCGGTGAGATTGTAACCGAACCCACTCCGACCACCTTGCACGTGACCGTGAAGGTGTCTGCAATTTCATAGGGACCAAGATCGATTGACTGACCGAGCATACGCGGACGCCCCGCGAGGTCGGTATCGTACCACAAGGTATCGTAGTTGCCACCGAGCGCCGTGTCACCCTTGTCCTTAATCAAATTCGTCGCCTTATTGACGTTGAGCGAATAATCCCCTGCGGCAACATCATTGAAGATATCCTCTTCAGCAACCGAAACGGCATTTTCCACCTCCGAACCCAAGGCATTTGCCGAGTTCATCGGTGCGCCTTTGTAGAGGCCACGTTCGGCCACGTTGCCAAAATAGACCATATTCTGCGCAGGCGAAGCCAACACACCCGCATTATCGCGCAATGCGGTGTTGCCCGTCACCGAGGTGTTCGCCACCGTCACACCGAAGAGCGCACCCATACCGCCGCCATAGGCACTCGAGGTGTTACCTTCCACGCGGCAGGAGAAGACCGAACCGCCATAAGCCGCCATACCAAAGAAGGCTGCGCTATTGCCCTTGTAAATCGAGGCCCGCGCATGGGTCTTGTACGAACCGCCACCAAAGGTTGCCGAACAATGTTGCACCGTCGTGCGAAGAATCGTACCCCCACGCACACCGCCGCCTTGGTCGGCCTTACCATTCTGAAGCACAAAGCCTTCCAACGTAATCGTATCGGAGAGGTCAACGCAACGTGTCGTATTACCACCATCAATGATGACGCCCCCATCCGTTTCTGCACGGAAGGTCAAGTGACGCGTTTCGGCGATTAAATTCGAGGGTTCATAGGTACCATTGGGCACCACAATCACATCGCCATCCTTGTGTTCGTTTGTCACAAGACTCTGCAAGGTCGCGGCAGAGAGCGAGGTGGCGCAAGCAAGCGTTGCGAAGAGGGCGAAGAACTGAATCGTTTTCATAGTTTTTCCTCCTTTCGCTCTTAATAACGCTTCTTGGCAAAGACTTGAAGCTTATTCAACTTCAAACGGACTTCACCACCCGTGGTGTTCGGATAACGCACACGCACATACTTCGAGATGGTCGAACCATTAAAGGTGACATTCAACGTCTCGCCCGCGCCCACCGTTCGCCCTGCCACGAGGGTCGTCCAGTTCTGCGCATCGGCCGAGATTTCCACTACCAACGGCAAGGAGCCTTCGCCATTCTGCACAATGACACCAAAGATTTCAGCATCACCGGGCAATTGGACCATCACCCAAGGATCATCGGTCTGCGGTTGCGTCCAAACGCTATAGGTGCCAAAGGCGGCATTGTTAATCACACTCTTGGCATGGCAATAGGCCTGAGCCGACGCATGCAAATCGTCCTCCGAACCCGTCAGGTTCAAGTCGGGATAGGAACTCAAGGTCACCAACCCATCTGCCGACACCATCGGATAGTCATATGGTGCCACTTCTTCGGAGAGAATCGGATACTCGGCATCCTGGAAGAGGTTGACATAGAGCGTGCACATTTCATTGAACGAGGCCAAGTTGCCGCTCTTGGAGGCATCCATCAACGCTTCCAAGCAGGTCGCCTTCACGCCCAACGGGTTACCATTGGCTTCGTAGACCGACTGCAACATCGTTTGATAGGTCGTGTAGGCCAACGAACCCGTCGCGTAGTAGCTATTACCCCAGTTGACCAAGTTATTGAAACGGGGCGTGCCATAGCGTGCGTCCAACGCCGTTGCCACAAGCGAAATCATATTGGTATCGTTGAAGTAACCCGTCTGCGGATCAATCACATACTCAATGTAGTTGTAGGTCTCACGCGTCTTACGGTTCGAATCATGCATGCGGGCGTGCAACTGTTTAAAGGCCGCCAACGCGCCCAGCTCACCATACTGCGCCTTCAAAGGAGCCACGAGATTGTTGTTCAAGAGCGACCATCCCAACGACGGATAACGCCACATGCCATTGGTCACCGCCTCAGCCCACACCAACCAACGGTCGGCATCGTTCGGATAATTACGCTGAATGAAGTCGCGATAGTCCAAAATCGCCTGGTAACAGAGCGGTGCATAGGTCACCGCGCGATGATACAAGGCCTCTACACCAGGGTCGGTCTCGCCATAGGCCAACGCACGCAGACGCGCCGACCACATCAAGTAGTAACCGATTAACGTGCGTGGGTCATCCCACATGTCATCGTAGTATTCAAAGGTGTAGTAACTATAGTTTTTCCACAAGGGGAAGTGGCTACCGGTCGGCGAACCCACATTGGAGTCAATTTCCCAGATGGTGCCATCAAAGGAACGATGTGTTGCCGCGCAGTGGCCCGGTTGGCCACCCGTGACCGAACGGCGTCCCGTCGCGATGGCTGCAAGCATACCATAGTGCGAGATACCACCGCACACCGCGCCAATCTCACGCCCCAATGCCGTGTTGGGCACCACCGACGTGTCCCATGCCTTAAAGTAGTCGCTCCCAAAGATGGAGTCGCCAAAGAAGTTCTTCAAGAGGTAACTCGACTGCCACGCGGTACCATTGATTTGATCCACACGCGTACTACCGGTCGTCACTGCATGGCGCACATCCAAGACGTGACACGCCTGCGGGTTCAACGCCAAACGCATCTGTGCCGCCGACTGCGTAAAGAAGTCGCCGTGCATCACACCGCGGTCCAACTGTTCACGATAGACCCAGTGTGTCTGCCCCAAGTTACCATTTTCAATCGGCGCCGCATTGAGCGCCCCCACCGTTGCCATACGGCGAATCAAGGGGTCGTAACCCTCCTGCCCTGCGTCCGCCGCCATCTTACCGCGACGTGTTTCAGGATAGGTCGCCGTATAAATCTTATCCACGCGCCACAAAAGTGCCAAACGGTGCAGCAAATCCCCAGGCTGACCACGCGAACCGCCGGCACGCGTTCCCACTTCATTACCGCAAGGACCCGAAATCAAGAGATCCGTCAACCAAGCGCGATCCTTCATGACTGCATTCAGGACATCTACGCCATCCTGATCCATTGCCGCCACTTCAGAGAGTTTACCGACATAACCCTTTTCAGATTCATATTCGTAGAAGAGCATCGCACGCGTCAATGCCGTAATGTAGTCTTCGTCGCGCGTATCGCCTGTCAACAACGCCTCAACGGCATTCGCCACCGCGGCGCCATCTTGCGTTTGGGCTGGCATCTTGGCATCCACAATCTTGCGTTGCTCATCCAAGACGCTCGAGAGCTCCATCGTTGCATCGTCAATCACAATCTGCGTTGCATTCGGAGCAGTTGCCGCTGTCGCTGTCTGCACGGGATTCACCGTAAACTTACCCGACGAAAGGCCTGTCTTAAGACCTTCAATCACGATTGCGACATCGTTGTACTTCGGCTTATCGCTCCCACTCCAATCCTTTTCGTGCAAGGGGAAGGTCTTGTTCGTATCCTCTGGCCAATAGAAGGTCGCGCTCAACACCTTCCCACCCTTCGAAAGGCCTACTTTGAAGTTCTCAACCTTAAAGGAGGCCATGTCGTCGCGATTGGTCGGTGCACGATTTGTTGCCGCGGTACCATCAAAGAGCAACGTGCCCTTCGTCGGATCATCCAGATTTGCCGTTCCCTTATAAATCTTAATCGATTCAATCGTCAATGCTGCACCATCCGTCACCTCCATCTTGAGGTTGTACCACCCCTTATCGCGGAGATAGAAGTCGTTGCCATAACGCATGACCCACTTAAAACCCTGTTCGCCACTGAACGAGAGGGCATCTTGTTTGACAATGGTCTCAGCAGAAATGGTGCCTGCGTTATCGGCACCCGTGACCGCCAAAGGCTGGGTCAAGTTATGGGAGGTCCAACCGAAACCGAGCGTTACTGGTCCCTTGCCCGTCAACATTCGCAAACGGCCACGTGCACCTTCACCCCAGAAGGAGGCTGGATTCACCGCGATTGCGCGACGTGCATAGACCTCGGCAGTCGTGTAATCCCGACCATCCTTATTCTTCTTATTGTCTTCAATGGTCTTGTAGAGGTTAAAACCGCAGAGCAAAGCCTGCTGATATTCATTGTCCGAATACTTAATCAAACGCGTATTATCAACCAAATCCGCCAAGGATGCCTTAAGCGCCTCTTCCTTCAACGTGATGTCTTCGCGATACTTTTCTGCAGTACTAAACAGATTATTGTTTTTGATACGACGCGTGGCACCCGAAACGTCCTCGGGGTCCCATGCCGCAATCTGGTCAAAATCAACCTTGCGTGCCACCGTGCTATTCAACAGGGGCAAACTGTAGACATTGTCTTCAAGTTCAATTAAAGCATCCGCCAAGAGGGCTGCTTTGTAGATATTCAGCGTAAGGGTGCGACCGCCTTCATCTTGGATTACCCCATCAACCACACGCATCCCCATATCGCCACGCCCTGCCGCCGTTGCAAAGGTCTCCTCCGTCACCTCATCAATTGCTTTCTTCTTGGTCAGATAGGCTTCATAATTGGTTGCCAACTTCGTCACCAACGTCTGCAAGGCGGTTTGGCTCATATATTCTACGCCACGCTCCAGGGCAAAGAGCTTTCCTTCGCCATCATAAAGTGCAATCGCAGGCCACACATGGGCGCGCGAAGACGCGCTCGGCATCGGATGCAAGGTGCCAGCATAGGCATTCTCACGCGAACGCGCCGAGACGTTCACCCCCTGGTAATCGCCATCAGGGATGATGTAATCGGTCTCGGGCCAATCGTAAACCGTTGTCACGAAGGCTTCACCAATGCCCTTGCGCCACTCCAAGAGTAGACGGCTGCCACGTTCGCACCAGTCCCACCCCGTGAAGAGCACGGCCATATACTTCTTTTTATTGTTTTGCTCCGTACTAGCAATCGCCGCCTTCATCGCTTCCAAGGTCATCAAATCGGATAAGGCGGGTGGCGTTTCAATGTAACGCTTCGTGGCGACCTCTTCAGGGGTCGTGCTCACAGGCCATGCACCACGCGTCGCAGTATACGAGTAACGCGACGAAGCATCATCTGCCTGCAACGTCATTGTAGCGACCAAGCCAACAAACGCGAACAAGAGTCCACGCGTCATGTACGAGTTTTTCATTTTTGCACCTTTTTTATAGCCGTTATTTCACATTGGAATACACGCGCCATTGAATCTAATTTACCTCTTTTCGAGAAATCGCCGCAACTTGTTTTTAGACAAACCCACGCTTTTCAAGCTTTTAACTACTCTAGTAAGCACCCCCACTTCCAAAACTGCGCAAACCCCTTTTGAGGGCAATAAAAAACGCTTCCCCTACCCACTTTAGGGCAAGAGAAGCGTTGTTCAAACGGATGCCGTCCTTAGGCAAACAGCTTGTAGATGCCGAGCGAAACTAAGGGCAAGACAAAGAAGACGCCAACGATGTAGAGCAGCGCCATCGAACGTTTTTCGGAGGCCAACTTGGCCAAGCTGGAGGCACAGACCAACGGAATGCGACGCAACAACGGGATACCATAGATGATAACCACGCCCAAGGCGTTAAAGAGCAGGTGGATTAAGGCAATCTGCAACGCCAAATCCGCGCCATCGCCCGTAATCGCCATTGCCGCCAAGAGCGCCGTCACGCACGTACCGATGTTCGCACCAAGGGTGAACGGAAAGACGCGCTTCAACGTCATGAGTCCTGCACCCGCCAACGGCACAATCAAGGAGGTCGTGGTGGAACTGCTCTGCACCAACACCGTAATCAAGAGGCCGCTTCCAATTGCCGCCAAGGCATTCTTACCCACGGCCGCATGGAAGACCTTTTCTGCCTTACCTGTGAGCAACATGCGCAAGAGTTTGCCCAAGAGCAAGATACTGATGAAGATTAAGGCCAAACCAAAGAGCACAAAGAGACCTTCTGCCACCCACGTCGGGCCAGGAATCCATTGGAAGACCCCATGCGTCACCTTCACCACAGGCTTGGTGATTGCGCCAATCGCATTAAACGCACCCAAATCCACGCCACTATTCCCATAAATCGTACCCGTCATCCACTGCGAGAGGCGATGCATCACACCAAACATCATCTCTAAGGGGAGGAAGATCAGGACCGCGGTGATGTTGAAGAAGTCATGAATCGTAGCCGCGGCAAAGGCGCGACGAAATTCACGGCGATGGCCAATGTGGCCCAACGAGACCAAGGTGTTCGTCACCGACGTGCCCACATTTGCACCCATCACCATTGGAATAGCCGTTTCAATGGGCAATCCTGCCGCACAAAGTGCCACCAAGATGGAGGTCGTCGTGGAACTACTTTGGATAATCGCCGTTGCGAAGGCACCCATAATCAGTCCCATGAAGGGATTTGTTGCGAAGGCAAAGAGTTCGCGCGCCGCATCTGCGCCACCAAAGAGGGCGTTAAAGCCCGAACCCAATGCCGAAACCGCCACCAACAGCAGGTAGACAAAGATGCCGGCGGAGACCCACGCCATTGCAGGACGTTCGGCAAGCACCTTGAAGCAACGTGTCAGCAGGCCTTCCTTCGCCACCTTGACAGGCTCAGGACGCGGCAAGTTCTCTGGCAACTTGGCACCACGTAAGCGTTCTTCCAAGGCTTGAACCGTGGCCAAGAGCCCCTCTTTCAAACCATCTAAGACATCTTCACGATAGGAGTGTTCGGGATTGACCACGAGATGAATCAACTCATCTTCTAACTCCGAACGTTCCTTTAACAAAGCACGCAACCGCGTACCCATCTCCTCAGAAGAGAGCGCCGTCTCTTGTTTTAAGGCATGAATCTCGTCACGCAACTGCAATAAGCGGTGTTCGAGTGTGAATTGTCTATCGTCCATTTCGTTTTCCTTTAATTGATGACCCCTATTAAACCATCCAATTGTTAGGAAACTGTTAGGGCTTTGTTAGATTTTAAATGACACCACCCACCTCGCCTCCCCAAAAACAAAAAGACGACAACCCGAAGATTGTCGTCTTTCCTGTTATTCACCAACGCTTAGAGGCCGCCATAACGGCGATTACGTTGTTCAAAAGCGTCGAGCGCGGCCTTAAAATCAGCCTCACTGAAATCGGGCCACAAGACTGGCGTCACATAGAG
>JAFYMU010000038.1 GCA_017548245.1 Kiritimatiellia bacterium
CTGCAGGCAAGGTGAACAACCTCTGCCCGTTGGGTTCGGCCGCAGGTTACGGTGTGCCGTTGCCGATTGACCGCCAGTTGACCTCGGACCTCTTGGCCTTTGACCGCCCGCATCACAACGTCTTCTACGCCTCCTGCGCTCGTGGTAAGGATGAAGCCGTGCTCTTGTCGGCCTGCACTCAGATTATGCTCTCGCTCTCGCGCCTCGCAGAGGACTTGATTCTCTTCTCGATGCCCGAGTTCAAATACTTTACCTTGCCGCGCGAACTCTGCACGGGTTCGTCCATCATGCCGCAGAAGTACAATCCGGACGTGTTGGAACTCATCCGCGCGAAGGCTGGCCTCTTGGTCGGTTATGCCACCTCGGCCAATGTCATCCTCAAGGCGATGCCGGGCGGTTACAACCGTGATTTGCAGGACACGAAGGAACTCTATATGGAGGGCTTGCGTGTCACTCGCACCTCGTTGCGCATCATGAAGTTGATGGCTGACAACTTGACCGTCAATCCCGACGCTTGCCGCGCCGCCTTTGACGAACCCGGTGTCTTCGCAACCGACCGCGCGTTGGAACTCGTTGCCGGCGGTATGCCCTTCCGTGACGCCTACCATCAGGTGCGCGACCACTTGGAAGATCTCCGCGGCATGGACCCTGATGCGGTCATTGCTAAGAAGACGCACCTCGGTGGTACCGCGGGCATTCAGTACGATACGCTCGAAGCCCGTGCCGAAGCCTTGGCCGATGACGCTCGTGCCGCACAGGCAAAGGTGGATGCCGCGGTCAAATCGCTCTTCGCACCTGCTGGCGAAATCTAATTAATCGCCTCATCAAATGAAAGCGCCCTGTCCGATAAGACAGGGCGTTTTTGTTTTGAAACCCATAAGGGGAGCGTGGGCTCAAAGGGCCCAACGGTAAGAAAGGCATTAATGTGTTGTATAGGGTTGAAGATCGGCGAGGAGTTTTTTGAGACGGGTTCGCGCACGGAAGATGCGCACCTTCACGAGACTTTCGCCAACGCCTGTCTTGGCGGCAATCGCTTTAATCGGTTCATGTTCTTCAAAGAAGAGCTGATAGGTTTTACGAATGTCGGGACTGAGCGTTTGCACCGCCGCTTGAATGCGGCTATGCAGGTAACTTTCATCGATGGTTGTGGGTTGGGGTGGCGCTGGCAGTTCAAAGACAAATTCGCCTTCGGGTTCTTCCAACGAGAGGGTGGGGTGCAGCCTTCTAAAGTAGTCAATCCGCAGATTACGGAGGACTGTCCATAAGAGTGCGGCTGGCACCAAACCCTCTTGTACTGTGGCTTGCTTACGCCAAACGCGCAAGAAAGCTTCGTTGACAAACTCGTCTGCTAGACTTTCGTCTAATCCCGTTGCGGTTAACCAACGACGCATCTTGGGCGCGAGTTCGCCATAGAGTTCGGAGAATGTTGCATCACTGAGCATACATATCCTTTCTGTTGCCCATCACCCCTGCGAACGTCGCAAGCGGAGCGAGCAAACGGTGCGATATTGTAGGGTCTTTTAACAAACCCTTGGGTTGGTAAAATAAATCGAAGGTGGCACTGTCAATGCGTTCGTACGAAACGGAGGCGTTTTCTTACGCAGACCGCAACAAAAACCCTGTATTCTTTAGAACGCACTCCCTTCCACGGCGGTTTCGTCCTCCAACAACGGGCTATGAGCATCCCGCCACGTTACCGTTCAGTAACCTCTGCGCCGCAGATGCGTTTTCTTGGGTGCCCGATGAGTCTGGGCATGCGGGAAGGAGTGCAAATGGATCTCTTGCAATTGGAACGTGTGGTGGCGACCACCCCGAGTGCGATTACCCCAATGGTGCGCTTTTGGGTGGACGAACGTGAGATGCGCTTAATCGCGTGGCGGGGACGTTGGTGTTTGATGGCGCCCTTGGTCGTGGCAGGTGAATGGCGCGCCGCCTTACCGCAGTTAGCGCAAGACGCGATGGGACGCATGCTCTGTGACCAAACGATTCTTACGTGGGATGAGCCGTCCCAACAGTTGATGCTGTGGGAACCCCTTCCGCAGAGATGTTCGCCCGAAACCTTTCGTGCCGCTTTGGAGGCCTTTCTCAATGCGCGAGCCTGGTGGTTGGAACGCTTAGAGGCCCTCGCCGTCTTGCAGCAACGTTCGCAACATGTGGTTGTTCAATGGTAAAGGAGTGGCGATGAAAGGTCTCGGACTCCTCTTTTTGTGGGTGTGTGCGTTTCACCTCTGGGGCGCAACGATTCCGTGGCGTGAGCCCACGTATTCCCTTGTTGCATGCGAGTTATCCTTGCGTGAGGCCGTGGAAAACTTTGCCGCGGCCCAGGGTTTGCGGGTGGAACTCTCGCCACAGGTGCAAGGCGTGCTGAGTGGTTCCTTTGAGGCCGTCCCCGCCCAAATCTTTTTGGAACGCCTCTGCGCGATGCATCACCTGACGTGGTACTACGATGGCGCAACGCTCTACCTCTACGCGCTTCACGAGGGGCTCAACGCCTTGGTGGAACTCTCCGCGTTGCGCTTGGAAAATGTGGAGCAGATGTTGGCGGAACTCGGTGTGGCGGATCCGCGCTTCCCGCTCAAGATCACCGCAGGCGGTTCGCTCTTGATGGTGCAAGGGCCGCCGCGTTATGTGCAGTTGGTGAAGGAACTCGTCTCCGCGGCGGATCGTTTGCAGGCGCAACACACCGTCTGCGAGGTGGAAACGCGTCTCTTCCCCATCATTCACACGTGGGCGGATGATGTGCAACTCAATACAGCCGGCCCAGAGGGTTCGGGCACTGCCATCAAAGGGGTGGCGACCTTGCTGTCCGAACTCGTTGCGTTGGAATCTGCAACGAATGCCACCGCTTCGGTGACCTATCCGATGGCCCAACAGGTCTCGCCCATCATCAAGGCTGATACGCGTCTCAACGCGGTGGTGGTGCGCGATGCGGTGACGCGCATGCCGATGTACGAGTCCTTGATTCGCCAACTGGATGTCGCCCAACCGTTGATTGAGATTAGCATTACAGTCTTCGAACTCGCCCATGATGATGCGTTGGATTGGGAACTCTCCTTGCGCGCCAAGGCGACTCACGGCAATGGCATGGGCGCGATGGGGCAGGCGGTGGATAATCTGATGGGGAGCGATGGTTTGGCTGGACGCGGTTTCTCGGGTGCCTTTGCCTACATTGGCGACGCCTTTAGCGTGGAATCCAGCATCACCGCATTGCAGGAACAAGGAAAGGCGCAGAGCATCTCACGTTCGGCCCTCTTGACGCTCAACAATATGGCCGCGGAAATCACCGACACCCAAAGTTACCACGTGCGCATCGTTGGTGATAAGTTGGCCACCTTGGAAACCGTATCGGCCGGAACCCAATTGCGCATCAAGCCGCGCATTGTTCCATCGCCCGAGGGTTCGGACAAACCGCAGATTTGGTTGACGATGGAACTCGAGGATGGCGGTTTTGAATCGATGGTTATTGACGCCATGCCTATGTCGCGTGAGAGTTCACTCTCAACCCAAGCCGCAGTTCAAGAGGGCGAAAGTCTTCTCCTCGCAGGCTACTTGCGTGATCTCCAAGCGGAAAAACGTTGGGGCATCCCTTGGTTGCGCGACCTGTCGTGGATTGGTTGGCTCTTTGGCGGTGAAAGTCACTCAACCACCACCGTCCAACGCATGTTCATCCTCACCCCACGCATCATCACGTTGCAAAACTAACAAACAATCACCAAGAAATAACCAACACCCCGTAGTTATGATATGATTGTGACAGCGAGGTGAACGATGTTTCGTAATTGGCGATTTGTTTTAGGGCTGTTTGGAACCCTTTCTGCAGCGACACTTTGGGCGCAAACAGCGGTCTTGTTTACGGGGAGCGATTGGTGTGAAGCCGATGTGCAGATCCGTTCAATCTGGGAGAGTCCCTCCTTTCGAAAAACCGCAGGGATGCCCTTGGCGATTGTGGATGACCCCGAGGTGGTGACCGATACGGTTCGCGAAGAATGGAAGGCCTTGGCGGCACTACGGTTCGAACTCGACTCCTATCCAGGCGTGGCCATCTTTGACGAGAAAGGGCAATGCGTTTTACTCCGCCAAGGACTTGCGTGGGACACCTCCGCAGAGGCGCTCAAGGGGTTGATTGAAGAGGGCCGTGCGCGAGCGCAAAAGATTCGCGGTTTGCTAGCGAAAAAACGTGTAGAGGGCGCCGATGCCGCAATTCGCTTGATGCTACCCGAATTGGGGTTGCAACGGTTACGTCAAAAGAATGGCCTAAAGGCCGCCTGGGAGATTCTCGAACAGAAGGACCCCAAGGATGAAAGCGGCATTCGCGCCGCCTTGACCTTTGAGCCGATGGAAACCATTTATCGCGTCCATGAGTTCGCCAATAAGAAAGATTTTAAGGGTGGCGAGGCCTATATCAAGAATCTCCTCTCTGCCGCCGCGCAAAAACGTTTAACAGTGAATCAACGCCAAGGTCTCATGTTGCACACCTTTGTGCTCTACCGTCACGAACCCTCCCGCAAGCAAGAACAAGTCGCGCTGTTGCGCAAAGTGATGGCCTTGGATCCCAAAACGCACTTTGGTCAGGCCGCTTATGGAATGTTGAAGATGATGGGGGAGAAGGTCGAGTCTGTCAATGACCACCCCGCGCCCCTCGCGTTGAAAGCGCGCACCAAGGTTGCCCTGCCCGAAAAGTGGAAGTCGCCCTTCGCACAGATTAAGGGCATCACCGCCAAACCCGTCTACGCCTATGCCAAGGCGGTCTTGGCCCCCGCCACGATTGAGGAGATTTGCCGTCTGAAAGGGGGCAGCAGCTTCCTAAAACAGTTCCTCGCCGATGAAACATGGATGCGCGACTTCTTCGGGAGTGGCCCCGCCAAACCCTCGTGGGATGTCTCGCTCAAGATGTTGGAGGAGATTGCCTTCCAAGTGCCGTTGACCTCGCGTGGTTTGAAGAAGTGGGCAACGGCTGCCGCCTTGAATGCGAGCGAGGGTAATCGTGAAGCGGTCTTGCGGATGATGGTGGCCTTTGCGGATATTCGGAGCCGCAAACTCTTGGTGCGTGGGGTGGAGGATTTGCCCGTGGGCCTCTTGCGTTATGTGATGACCCCTGCGCAGACCTCGGCGGAGGAACTCTTATGGCTCGCGGCCAATCACAATGTGCCGCCACGCAAATACTCGGGTGTCTGTTGGTATGCGCCTTATCGTACCTACAACTTCTTTGGCGATAGCGTTCAGGGTAGCGACTACTACAAACCGTGGGACCAGGTCTACAACCGTCGTGAGGCGGCGCGCAAGGTGGGCGGTGTCTGCGGTGCGCTCTCGTACTATGGCAGTTGCGCGGCCAAGGCACACGGGTTGCCCTCCACGCCCGGTGGCCAACCCGCCCACTGCGCCTACGCCCTCTTTGTGCCCTCGCAGGAACGTTGGTGGCTGTGTTACAACGTCAATCCCTACACGGGCTCGCACTACCAAATGTGGCATTGGTCCTTTGACTACTTGCCCTTGGCCGCCGATACCTTCTTGGCTCTTGGCCGCGACACCGCGTTGGACACCTTCTGGAAATCGGAGGCGCAACGCATGAAGGATGAGGCCCAACCCACCATCTCGCCGATGATGTGTCAGGTTTATGCCAATTGGGAGGGCAAGTCGCTCCCGTCCGAACGTGCCATGCCCACCTTGACGCGTATTGATGAAGGCGTTACCTCCTTCAACATTGACCAAGCGGGAAAACGCGACCACATCGTTTTGGTTTGGGAGGGCACTATGACCTTCGCCAAAGACAGCCAAGTCACCTTTACCTTGGCCAGCGATGATGGTTCGGACTTCACTTTCTCGGGTAAGAAGCTCATCGACAACGATGGTTGCCACGGTTACATCACCAAGGAGGCGACCCAACGCGTTAAGGCGGGCCGTTATCCCTTTACCTTGCGTTACTTCAACTATGATGGCGGTCGCGGTTTGGACTTCGCTCCGCGTATTACCTATTCCTACAACGCGCAACACGCCGCGAACTTTGCCTTGGCCGCCCGTCAATCTTCCGCGAGTTACGACCTCTTTGACGCGTGGGAACGTTGGCTCGCACAAGCTGAAAATGTTCCCGTTGAGGTTTGGGAGGTTTTTATCAATGCCGCCGCCAAGGGGCTTTCGGCCCATCCGCGTCCAGCTTGGGATCTCTTATCGCGCCGCGCTCTCGCGGAGATTGAGAAGGCTTATGGCAAGGAGGGGCTCGCCAAATGGTATGCGCGTCTCCATCGCATGATTAAACAGGATGATCGCCCCGTGGATGAATTCTGCGACTTTAATGCGATTTTGGATAGTCAAGCCAAACAGTTGGCCAATGATGAGCAACGCTTCACGCTCTTCCGCGGCGCCCTCGCGGGGCAAGTGGGTACCAAGGATGCCTTTGGCATTGTGATGCGTTGGGGCGGGAACCGTTTTCTCAAAGACCCCAAGATGACCGCACGGTATGTCAATGTCGTTGGGCAGGTTTTGAAGAACAAAGGCAGTTCGGTAGACGTGGGTTCCTATTTGGCTGGTGCTATTCGCGAGGCCTCCGCAGCGGGCAATCTCGGGGCTTTCCATCGTTTGAGTGACCTGCGCGAAACCCTGATGGGCGCCGCACCGCGCAATCCACGTTCGTTCGCCTTTACCAAGTCGCCGATTTTGTCTGACAAGGGCCTCTTGCGACTCTCTACCACCTCACAGTGGGACCAACCCGGCAACTATCGTGCCGTGATTGACGATTTGGAATCGGCTGGCAATTTCCATACCGCCTCCGAATCCGCCCCGTGGGCCGAGGTTGAATTGGCCGGTATGGCCATGATTGATAGCGTCTTGATCGAAAATATTCATACGCAAAATAATGGCCGCGCCGTGCCCTTTAAGGTGGAAATCTCTGAAGATGGAAAAACCTGGAAACGCGTCGCCTCCAGTGACCAATCCAAGGACGAATGGCACTTCACCTTCGCCCCCACCAAAGGCCGCTTCGTGCGCGCCACCTGGACCGGCAACCCCGACCACAAAACCTTCCTCCACTTCCGCAAATTCACCGTCCACGGCAAAAAACTCTATTAAGCAAGACGCGCTTGTGGGGGCTCGCATCGCCCCCACACCCCCATGAAAGCGCAGGGCGCTTTACCCCACACTTTTTGGAAAAGAAAAACCTTCGCAGGGGAGAGAAAATCGCCTGACGGCGAAACCCGAGCATGTGGGGATGCTTCGCATTTTCCGCCAGCTCCGCAAATCTTATCTATCGCTCTCTTGTCTATTTGGGGCGCTAGCCTGTTACCTATCGCTAATTGTCTATCCCTTGCCTATCCTCGCCTATCTGAGAGACAGCCTGTCGGCTGTCATCTGTCATATCTTAGAAGTCGGTACTCCCATATTATCGCCCACGTACAC